>CAZWXA010000102.1:0-10732 GCA_964637755.1 uncultured bacterium
CCGAGCACGGCGTTCAGCCGCCCGAGCCCGAGGTTCAGGGCGGCCGAGACGCCGAGCTCGATGATCTGGGCATCCGTGAAATGCCGCTGCAGCTCGGCGAACAGCGCGTCGTCGATCTTGTGGTGATCCACCGCCAGCAGCTCGGCGAACGTGAGGGCGACCCGTTCGCGCGGCGTGAACACCTCGCTGGCGAGATTGTTGAGCGCGGCGATCTTCTCCGGAGTCAGACCTTCTTGCGGGGCCCCCGCATAGCGGACGCTCATTCAGTACCGGCAGGCGTTCAGGTTCGCGAGCTTGAGCCGGACAAGCTCCTTGAGCGGCGCCTCGACCGTGGCCGCCTTCGCCAGTGCCTTGCGGAAGGCGGCGTTGGCCTTGACCAGCTCGGGGTGGTGCGCGAGCGTGCGCGGGCTCATCGAGGTCCCGGTCTGGCGTTCCGCGTCCGCGCAGATCGCCCTGATCTCGTCGTCGACTTCCTGAATGTCCAGCGCCCTCAGCCGTGCCATGGTTGTCCCCCTGTGCGTGTCCGTGTCCGGGTATGCCTGCTGAGCTCCCCGAGTCGACTCAGTCAACGTCGGGGGGAGCGAGCACCGCTCCTCCCCGACACCCCCCACCGCGCCCCCTCAGCTCAGGTGCGTGACTGGAGGGTACGATTCAACGGGCCGGTCGGCAACCCCCCAACCGGCGGCCCGGGGGAGGGGTCAAGAGGTCCTGCGCCGACGTCAGAGACCCAGCCCCTCGAGCAGCGGCGGCCAGCGGTGCCGCCAGGGCGCTGCGGCCTCGAAGGCCGCGGAAGCCCGGAGCACGAGCGGGTCGTCGAGATGGCGCCCGACGATCTGCAGCCCCACCGGGAGCCCGTCGCTGGTCCAGCCCGCGGGCACCGAGGCCGCGGGCTGGCCGGTCATGTTCAGGGGGTAGGTGAAGGCCAGCCACTGCGCAGGCCTCACCGATCGGCCCTCGGTCTTCTCCGGCCCCTGCACATCGAGCGCGAACGGCGGCACCGCCAGGGTCGGTGTGAGCAGGAGATCGTAGCGCGACATGAGCCGCCACATCTTGTTCGTCACCGCCTTCCGCACGATGTTGGCGTCCGTCAGCTCTTCCGCGCTCCACGGCCTCTGGAGGAGATCGACCAGGTGGGGCGACATCTGGCCGCGATGCCGCGTGGCCAGGTCGCGCATTCCCTTCAGGTCCGTCTCGGCGACGATGAGCGCCGCGAACGCCGCCGATGGGTCCTCCCACCCCGGGTTCGCCTCCTCGACGACGCACCCGAGGTCGCGCTCGAAGATCCGGACGGCCGCCCCCGCAAGGCGGCGCACCTCGGGGTCGACCGCGGCATATCCCCAGTCCGCGCTGTAGGCGACCCGCAGTCCTTTCAGATCGCCCCGGGTGCACTCCATCCAGTCCGTTCCGAGCGCCGGCAGGCTGTGCCGGTCACGGGGGTCGGGACCCGCCGTCGCCGCGAGCACGAGCGCCGCATCGGCGACGGTGCGCGTGAGCGGGCCGATGACCTCGAGAGACTCCCAGCCCGACACGCCCGGATAGCGCTCGTCGCGCGAGGACGGGTAGACGGGGATGCGGCCCATCGACGGCTTGAACCCGTAGAGGCCGCAGTGCGCCGCGGGAATCCGCACCGAGCCGCCCCCGTCGCTGCCGATGGCGATGGGCCCGACGCCGGCCGCCACCGCCGCGCCGGCGCCGGCGCTCGAGCCCCCCGGCGTCAGCGCGGGGTTCCACGGATTCCGCGTCGTCTCGAACACCGGGTTGTGCCCCGTCGCGCTGTAGCCGAACTCCGACACGTTGGTCTTGCCGATGACGATCGCGCCCGCCGCCTTCAGGCGCTCGACGACGACGTCGTCCTCGTCGGGGACGAAGAACTGGTAGGCGAACGAGCCGGAGGTGGTGCGCACGCCACGAGTGAGGAGGAGGTCCTTGATGCTCACCGGCACGCCCGCGAGCGGGCCGGCCCGCCGGCCCGCCATCAGCGCGTCCTCGAGCCGCCTGGCGTCCGCGCGCGCCGCCTCGGGCGTCGGCAGGCAGAACGCGTGCAGGACCGGCTCGAGCCGCGCCATGCGGTCGAGCACGGCGTCGATCACCTCGACCGGCGACAGCCGCCGCGCGCGGATCTCCGCGGCCAGCGTCACCGCGTCCATGCGGCAGACTTCGGTCGCGCCCGTCATTCAGGCCCCCCGGCGGTAGGGAAGGGTCAGCGCCGCGGGCGGGTCGTGACGGCCCACGAGCCCGGCCACCGCCAGCAGGGCGAGCACGTACGGGAGCATCATGAGCCCCGCGGTCGGGATCTCGATACCCATCGCGGGGAGCTGGAACTGCAGGGCCGTGGCGGTGCCGAAGAGCAGGCAGGCGGCGACCGTACGCCAGCCGATCCACCCGCCGAAGATCACGGCGGCCAGCGCGAGGTAGCCCTGGCCGTTGGTCATGCCTTCGGTGAAGGTGTTGATGTCGCCGACCGAGATGAAGACCCCGGCCAGCCCCGCCATCAGGCCGGCGATCAACACGCCCACGTAGCGAACGAGGGCCACGGGGATCCCGGCCCGGTCCGCCGCGCGCGGATCCTCGCCGACGGCGTCGACGGCGAGGCCGAACGCCGTGTAGCGGAGCCAGGCCCAGAGCGCGACGACGAGCGCGAACCCCACGTACACGAGCCCGACGTGGCGGAAGAGGGCGGGGCCGAGGATCGGCACGTCCGCGAGCAGCGGCACCTGCCACCTGGCGAAGCCCGGGATCACCTCGCGGGAGAGCGGGCCGAAGGTCTCCCGGTAGAGGAACGTCGTGGCCCCGAGCGCCAGGATGTTGAAGCCGATCCCGACCACCAGCTGATTGGCACGCAGGGTCACGCTGAGCACGGCCTGCGCGAGGGCCACGACCAGGGCCGCCGCCACGCCGCAGAGGAGGCCGACCCCGGGGTGGCCGGTCGCCCACGAGCCGAGGGCGCCGGCGAACGCCGCCGTCAGCATCATTCCCTCGAGGCTCATGTTGAGCACGCCGGCCCGCTCGCTGACCATCTCCCCGCTGGCGGCGAGGATCATCGGCGTCGAGAGGCGAAGCGAGGAGGCGAGGAAGACCGCGACCTGCTCGCCGGTCATCGCGCCCGTCCCTGGTCGGTGAGGATCGCGGTGCCCGCGATCGTGATGACCAGAAGCCCCTGGATCAGGACGACCACCGCGGCCGGCACCCCCGCCGTGATCTCCATCGCGAGCCCGCCCGACCGGAGGAAACCGAAGAAGAGCGCGCCGGCGACGACGGCGGCGGCCGAGCCCCGCGCGAGCAGCCCCACCACGAGGCCGTCGAAGCCGTAGCCGGACGTGAAGCCGCTCGTCAGGAGCCACAGCTCGCCCTGGAGCATGATCGCCCCGGCCAGGCCGCCGAGGGCACCGGCCACGGTGAGCGCGACGACGACGAGTCGGCCGTGGCGGATGCCCGCCCGGCGCGAGGCCAGCTCGTTGAGCCCGACCGCCCGCAGCCGCACGCCGAGCGCGCTCCGGGCGAGGACCAGGCCGACCGCGAGGGCGGCGGCGAGCGCGATGAAGACGCCGATGTGGAGCGGCGAGCCCGGATCGGACAGGACCGTCGGGAGCCTCGTGGTCGCGGGCAGATCGAGCGACTCGGGCATGGTGGCCGCCGAGGTCTTCGGCTGGCGCAGGAGGTTCTCGGACTGGACCGACCAGTAGACCGCGAGGAGGCCGACGAAGGTGAGCAGCAATGTGCTGATGACCTCGTTGGTCCCGCGCCTGACCTTGAGCCCGCCCGCCACCGCGCCCCACAGGGCGCCCGCCGCGGCGCCGGCCGCGAGGGGCACCGCGACGGCCAGCGGCCGGGGCAGGCCCGCCGCGCCGTGCAGGGCGAGGGCGGTGGCGGCGATGCCGCCGACGGCGATCTGTCCCTCGCCCCCGACGTTGGTGAGGTTCGCGCGGTTGGCCAGGATGAAGCCGAGGCCGACGAGCGCCAGGGCGACGGCGCGGTTGATCGACGCGCCGACGGCGAAGCTCGAGCCCACCATGCCGTCCCAGAACGCCGCGATCGCGCCCGGCACCGCCGTGCCGGTGGCGGCGATGAGCAGCACGCCGAACCCGAGAGCCGCGAGGGTGGCGAGGACCGGGATGACGACGGTGCGAGGCGGCGACCACGCGGGCGCGGTCCCCTTCGCGGCCGTCACGCCGCGCTCATGCCGCGTGTCCGGACATCAGGGCGCCGATGGCCTCGCGGCTGCCCACCTCCGCCGCCAGCTCACCGACGATGCGGCCGCGGTAGAAGACGATGACGCGATCCGCGGCGGCGAGCAGCTCGTCCAGCTCGCTCGAGATCAGCAGCACCCCCGCGCCCTTCTCGCGGGCGGCGAAGATGCGGTCGTAGACGGCGTCCACCGCGCCCACGTCGAGACCGCGCGTGGGCTGCGCGGCCAGCAGGAACACGAGGGGATCCAGGGACAGCTCCCGCGCCAGGACCGCCTTCTGCTGATTGCCGCCCGAGAGACTCTTCATCGCCGCGCCGGGCCCGCTGCCGCGCACGTCGAACTCGCGCATCAGCGCCGCTGCCGCCTCGCCCATGGCCCGCCGGCGCAGGAAGCCGAACCGGGTGAACCGGCCGAGCGCACCGAGGAACAGGTTCTCGGCCACGGTCATCTCCTCGATGCATCCGATCGCGTGGCGGTCCTCGGGGATGATGCCGGCGCCCGCCGCCGTGGCCTCGCCCGGGGACCGTCCGGTCAGCTCCCGGCCGCCGACGAAGATGCGCCCCTCCGTCGGGCGGATGAGGCCGGCTATGGCCGCTGCCAGCTCCTGCTGCCCGTTGCCCTCCACGCCGGCGATGCCGACGATCTCGCCGGGCTTGACGATGAGCGTCACCCGGTCGAGCCGGTGGGCGCCGCCCGGGTCCCGGTAGCCGACCCCGTCCACCATCAGCGCGTCGTCGCGCCGGGGCCGGAGGTTCGCGGGCGCCGGGCGGGCGGGACGCGGGGGCGGTCCGGTCTGGCTCGACGCCTCCATCCCGAGCGAGACGGCCACCATCCTGTCGATCGAGGCCATCTCCCGTCCGACCATGGCGCGGACCAGCGCACGCATGTCGGCGTTCTCCATCGTCACGCTGTCCACGACCTTGCCCGCGCGGAGGACGGTGGTCCGATCCGCCACCCGGGCGATCTCGGCGAGCTTGTGGGTGACGAGGATCACGCCGCGCCCGGCCTCGGCCACCCGGCGGCAGATCTCCAGCAGCGCCCCGACCTCCTCGGGGGGCAGGACCGCCGTGGGCTCGTCGAGCACCAGGAGCCGGGGATCGCGGATCAGGCACTTGATGATCTCGACGCGCTGGCGCTCGCCGACCGACAGCTCCGCCACGCGGCGATCGGGGTCCACCTCGAGGCCGTACGTCGCGCCCAGCTCCCGGACGCGGGAGACGAACTGCCGCCGCTTGAGGACGCCGCCCAGGCGGCCGAGCATCAGGTTCTCGACCACGGTCATCGTGGGCACCAGGCTGAAATGCTGGTGCACCATCGCGACGCCGGCGGCCAGCGCGTCCGCGGGGCCCGTCGGGCGGAAGGGCCGGCCCTCGAGGTGCATCTGGCCGCTGTCCGGCGCGTGAACGCCGAAGATCACGTTACAGAGGGTCGACTTGCCGGCGCCGTTCTCGCCGAGCAGGCAGTGCACCTCGCCGGCGTCGACCGACAGCGACACGTCGTCCAGCGCCGTCAGGGCGCCGAACCGCTTGGTGAGGCCGTCGAGCTTCAGCAGCCGCGGCGCCGCGCTCGGCGACACGGCCGCCTCCCCGGCGCTAGCTCTCCAGCACCTTGATCTTCCCGGCCAGAATGTCCTTCTTGATCGCTTCGAGCTTGGCCGTGAAGGACGGGGTTCCGCTCGCGCAGATCGCGATGTCGGAGGCCTTCGGGCCCATGGCGAGGCCGAAGGGCTTGAACTCCGCCTTCCAGCTGCCGGCGACGGCCTGGTCGATCGCGTACTCCACCTGGTATCCCACGCCCGTGATCGTGTAGGCGACGTAGAGCGGGTTGGTGCCGCAGCGGTTGGTGTAACTGCCGATCATCTTCGTGCCCTTTTCGCGTGCCGCCTGCTCCATGCCGCGCAGCCCGAGGTTCAGGATGTGGTAGTGGATGTCCGCGCCCTGGCTGATGGCGGCGAGCGTCGCCTCCTTCGACTTGGCCACGTCGTCGAAGTCGCCGGTGTAGCTCTCGAAGTACTTGATGCCGGGCGTGATGTAGCGGGCGCCGTTGCCGAACTCCTTCCCGGCGTTGACGATCGCGGGGATCTCGAGCCCGCCCACGTAGCTGACGGCGCTGTTCTTCGAGAGCATGGCGGCGGCGGCGCCCGCCACGAACGCGATCTCGGCCTGGCGCACGTCGTACTGCGAGACGTTGTCGTCCTGGGTGCCGCGATTGCCGCCGACCACCGAGAACTTCACCTTGGGGAAGCGCTTGGCGACCTTGCGCACCGAGGCCTCGGTCTGCCCGCCCACGCCGATGACGAGCACGTTCTTCGAGGCCAGCGCGACCAGCGCCTGCTCCATGTCGGCGAACTTGACGTTCTCGATGTAGCTGGTCTTGACCTTGTCGCCGTGGCGCTTCTCGGCCGCCCTCATCCCGTCGTAGCCGGACTCCATCCAGCCCTTGTCCGATTTCGAGCCCGGGATCAGCACGCCGATGGGCAGGGGGTCGGCCGCGAACACCCGCCGTGCGAGGACGGCGGTGGTTGCGAGGCCGGCGGTCGCCGCCGCCGTGGTCTTGAGGAAATCTCTTCGGGTGGGAGCAGTCATGCCGGGTTCTCTCCTTCCTGTCGAGGCTGACGCCTGAGGCCGCAAACTCCGTACCACGGAGTACGACGCCCGCAAAGCCTTGCAGTCCACTGCCTTGGCTCGCGGCGGGCGGCGTTCTTACTGCCCAGTTTTGCGGCAGCTTATCCCAACCGTTCGAGTTCCGCTCAAGAATCGCGCAGCGCCCGAAGCCGGATCGTACGTGAAGCCGTGTGCGCTCCCCGCGCTATAATCGGCGCCGTCGATCTCATGTCAGGGAGGCATCCCCATGACGCTCGCACCGCTCGGTTCCGCTCCCGGCCACATGTGGCGCGTCGACGCCCGGCACGTCGACATGTCGCAGCCATCCCCGGCGCCCCGGCCACTGACCATCGCGGCCGAGCCGCAGACGGTGACGCTGGACCTCAACCGGACCGCGATGATGGTCATCGACATGCAGAACGACTTCTGCGCGAAGGGCGGCTGGGTCGATCACCTCGGAGTCGACGTCACCCCGGACCGCACCCCGATCGGGCCACTGCAGGCGCTCCTGCCCGAGCTGCGCAAGGCTCGGGTCCCGATCATCTGGGTCAACTGGGGCAACCGGCCGGACCTCCTGAACATGGCGCCCAATCAGCTCCATCTCTACAAGCCGACGGGCGAGGGGATCGGTCTCGGCGATCCACTGCCCGGCCACGGCGCCCGGGTGCTCGAGAAGGATAGCTGGGCCGCCGCCGTCGTGGAGGAATTGAAGCAGGAGCCGGGCGACGTCAGGGTCGACAAGTACCGGATCAGCGGATTCTGGGACACGCCGCTCGACAGCATCCTGCGCAACCTCGGCGTGCGGACCGTCCTCTTCGGCGGGGTGAACGTCGACCAGTGCGTGATGTGCACGCTGCAGGACGCGAACTTCCTGGGTTACGGCTGCGTGCTGGTGGACGACTGCAGCGCGACCACGTCCCCCGACTACTGCCGGCAGGCGACGATCTTCAACGTGAGGAAGTGCTTCGGCTTCGTCACCGGCTCGGCGCAGCTCCGGGCCGCGCTCAGAGCTCTCTGACCCGCGCCGCGCCGAGGGCGCCAGGGGACGACACGATGACCACAGGGGATCGGATGGCGGTCGTCACGGGGGCAGGTTCTGGCCTTGGCCGCGCCATCGCGCAGATGCTGGCGTCCCGCGGAGCAGCGGTCGCGAGCGTCGATCTCGACGAGGCGGCGGCACGGGACACCGCGGAGCTGATCGCGCGAGCCGGCGGCCGGTCGGCAGGCATCCAGGCGGACGTCAGCCAGGCGGCCGACGTCGACCGCGCGGTCACGGCCGCAGTTCGCCAGCTGGGCCCCCTCGACATCATGGTCAACAACGCCGGGATCCTCGACGGCTACTTCAACGTCGACGAGATGGACGAGCGCGTCTGGCGTCGCGTCATCGACATCGATCTCACCGGCGTCTACCTCGGCTGCCAGCGCGCGCTCAGGGAGATGCTCCCGCGAGCGCGCGGGCGGATCATCAACATGGCCTCGGTGGCGGGTTTGAGCGGAACGGGTGGCGGGGCGGCCTACGTCGCGGCGAAGCATGGGGTCGTCGGTCTGACGCGGCAGATGGCGGTCGTCTACGCGGCGCGCGGCATCACGGTCAATTGCGTCTGTCCCGGGCCGGTTCTGACGGGCCTGCGGCAGCACTCCCAGCAGATCCTCGGCCCGGGCGTCCCCGACATGAGCCACCGTGGTGTCGCCGTCGACGATGATCAGATCCGCGCGCTCCTTCCGATGCAGCGCCGCGGCACCGTCGAGGACATCGCCTCGGCGGTGTGCTTCCTCGCCTCCGAGGAGGCCGCCTACATCACCGGCCACAGCCTCGTGGTCGATGGAGGCTGGCGCGCGAAATAGCGGGGACGGGGGTCACGCCTCCGCGGTGGTGGGGTCGATGACCGACGTGATCTCCGAGATCCGGTTGGCGGGGAATCCGGACTGGCGCGCGTGCTCGCGCACCATCTCCTCGTTGGGGGCGATGTAGACGCAGTACACCTTGTCGCCCGTGACATAGCTCTGGACCCACTGGATCTGGGGGCCGAGCTTGGTCAGCACGCCGCAGGACTGGCGCGCGGCGCCGCTCAGCTCCTTCTGGCTCAGGTTGCCCGCGCCCGGCATCTCCCGCTCGATCAGATATTTCGGCATGGTGCCCTCCCTGTCACTGCGTTGGAAGCGAGGTGAAAGTGGATGGTGGCGAGCGCGTCGAGATGGTCGCTCATGCGAGCGCCTCCGCGATCTGGATCAGCTCCTCGTACTCCTGGTTCCAGTAGTTGTGGCTGCGGAACATCGGGAAGGCGTCGGGGAACGAGGGGTCTTCCCAGCGCCGCGCGATCCAGCCCGACATGTGGACGATGCGCAAGGCCCGCAGCCCCTCGCAGAGCCCGAGCGTCGACCGGTCGAACTCGCGGAACAGCTCGTACCCCTCCAGCAGGTCCTCGCGCTCCTTGCGCGCATCGTCGGAATCGCCGCGGGCGAGGAGCCAGATGTCCTGGACAGGCGGGCCGACGAGGCAGTCGTCGAAGTCCACGAGGATCGGGCCGTCGGATCCCCAGAGGATGTTGCCCCAGTGCAGGTCCCCGTGAATCCGCTGGGCGCGAGTGGCGGCGAGCGGCCTCGCCACGGCATCGGCGATGCGGCGCGCGACGTCGCGGTAACGCGGCGCCAGGCCCTCGGGGATGAAGCTTCCCTTCAGCAGGACCTCCAGCGGCTCGGAGAGGTAGCGCGTCACGTCGAGCCGCGGGCGATGCGGCGCGTCGCGCGAGGCGCCCACCGCGTGCATGCGGCCGATGGTGCGGCCGATCCGGCGGCGACCTTCGGCGTCCAGCTCGTCGAGCGTGCGGCCGCGCACCTTCGGGAACACCGCGTAGAGGATACCCTCGATCTCGCCGAGCGTCGAGCCGGTGCCGAGGTCGAGCGGCGCCACCGCGGGGACCTCGGCGGCCGCCAGGTCCGCGAGGAACGCGTGCTCGTCCAGGATCGTCTCGCGCGGCCAGCGGCCGGGGCGGTAGAACTTCACGACGACCCGGCGCTCGTCCTCCAGCTCGACCTCGTAGACGCGGTTCTCGAAGGCGCGCAACGGCAGGCAGCGGCCGGTGCAGCGCAGGCCGCCGACCTCGACCGCGTCGAGGACGCGGTCGGGGGTGAGGGAGAAGAACGTCGTGCCGGGCCCGCCTGACATGCCGTGCGCCTGTCCGCTACGAGAGGAGCGCCAAGCCCTCCGCTCTTGCGGCGTCGCCGAGTTGCGTGTCGTAAGCCAGGAACTGCACCTCGACACCTGCTTCCTGCTGGAGGCGGAGGCACGAGGCGAGCTGGATCGCGTCTCCTGCGCGGAGCGCGTGGCGCACGAGAAGTCCCAGTGCCCTCGCGCTCACCTCGGGCGAGAGTTCCACAACGTAGATCGAGCCGAGATCCTCGGGAAGCGCGGCGAGAGCTCGGTCCCGATCCGGCCTCGGCAGGTCGCCTTCTCGACAGCGCCGCGCCAGCGCCGATGCCACCTCGACCTCAGAAAGGCGACTGGTCGCGACCGCGTGTTGCGCCAGAACATGTCCGACCTCGACACTGCCGGCCTCCCTCACGTAACGCTTCACGAGGGCGCTCGCGTCCAGGTAGGCGATCAGCAGCGATCCCTCCGCGCCTCTGCAACCGTCTCGGACAGCGGCCGACCTCTGTGGCGAATCGGTCTGAATGGAGGAAGCGGCGCCTTCGAGACTCGACTGAGGACGCCGAGCGCTACCAGCTTGTCCAGTCGTCCCTGATCGCCCGTTGCCGAGACCTCGAGGGGGCGAAGCTCGGCGACCGGCTCCCCCCTGTTTGTGACCACGATGGTGCGGCCTCGCCGGACTTCGCGGAGATAGGCGCCGAGCCTGATCTTGAGCTCTCGCGCGCCCACGATTCTGGTCATGCTCACCTGTTTCATGTGCTCATTGTGACTACATCGATGGAGCAAGTCAACCTG
>CAZWXA010000103.1:0-8626 GCA_964637755.1 uncultured bacterium
GGAAGTACCCCTTCAGCAGGTCCATCAGCGGCAGGTACGGCGTCGCCTTGCCGTAGGACACCGACCCGCTCTCCAGCAGCAGCCAGTCCCGCGTCCGGTGCGAGTGCGTGAACTCCCAGTAGAGCCGCGACTTCCCCACCCCCGGCTCCCCCACCCCCGCCACCACCTGTCCCCGGCCTCCCCCCGCCCGCTCCAGCACCTGCCAGAGCTGCCCCAGCTCCGCCTCCCGCCCCACGAACCGCGTCAGCCCTCGCGCCGCCATCGCGTGCAGCCGCGTCCGCGCCACTGCCGCCCCCGTCACCTCGTACACCTCGATCGGCCCCTCCAGCCCCTTCACCGGCCGCGGGCCCAGCGGCGTCACCTCCACGTAGCCTTCCACCAGATTGAGCGTCGCCGGCGCGATCAGGATCGTCCCCGGCATCGCCATCTGCTCCATCCGCGCCGCCAGGTGCGTCGTCTGCCCCACCGCCGTGTAATCCATGTGCAGATCACTGCCGATCGACCGCACCACCACCTCGCCCGAGTTCAGCCCCACGCGGATGTGGACCGGCACCCCGGCCCGCCGGTGTACCTCCACCGCGTACTCCTTCACCGCCTCCTGCATCCGCAGCGCC
The DNA here is from genome assembly GCA_964637755.1 of uncultured bacterium. Classification (GTDB taxonomy): domain Bacteria; phylum Methylomirabilota; class Methylomirabilia; order Rokubacteriales; family CSP1-6; genus AR9. Next base: position 615 of record CAZWXA010000103.1, read on the forward strand.
GCGTAGCATGCCCGCACCGCGTGGTCCTCGTGCGCCAGGGGCGCCCCGAACAGCGCCATGATCCCGTCCCCCAGCACCTGGTTCACCGTCCCCTCGTACCGGTGCACCGCTTCCATCATCCGCTCCAGCACCGGGTCCAGCAGCCCCCGCGCCTCCTCCGGGTCCCGCTCCGCCAGCACCTCCATCGACCCCTTCAGATCGGCGAACAGCGCCGTCACCTGCTTCCGTTCCCCTTCCAGGGCGCTCTTCGAGGTGAGTATCCGCTCGGCCAGGTGCGCGGGAATATGGGCCTGGACCGACGGCGACTCTCCCCCAGGCCGCGGGGTGGCCCGGGGGGCATCCGACGGGCCGAGCGAAGCGCCGCAGCCGCCACAGAACCGCTCGCCGGGCTCGTTGGCAAACCCACCACGACGGGCAGGTTAGCGCAAGCGACGCCCCGCAGTCCGCGCAAAACCGCCGCCCTTTGCGATTCTCGGCCTGGCATCGGGGACATCGATTCATGCACCACCTACCCGATCGCCGGGGTGGGTGGTCCCGGGTCGCCGACGTCGCGTGGCCGCTGCTTCACTGCCTCGCTCGCGCCGGCGACCACGCTCAGCTCCGTTCGTACGCTCTGAGGAACTCGTCTCGCGGAATCCCCGCGTGCGTGCATATGGTTCTCAGGGTAGAGCCCTTGATGCGGGGGTGGTTGGGGATGGTCACGAATATCCGAGCCCCTTCCGGGCTTTCCCGCACCAACGCGAGATGTTCTCGCTCCCGGACGAGCTGAAATCCCAGGAACTCGAGCGCCTTGAGCACTCTGGCTCTAGGGGCATCAACGGGAAACCTGGGCACCGGTGGGTTCTTGTCAGAGAGCGACTCCCGCCTCCGTCACGAAGGCCTCCAGGATGGTCGCTTCTGCCTCGAGGGTTTCCTGCCCGAACGTCTCGACGTGAAAGCAAATGGCCGACTTCACGTCCGCGAGCGCTTCCTCATACGTCTCGCCCTCGCCGATGACGACTCCTTTCAGTCCGAGTGGATACGCCACATACCCATCAGGGTGCTTCTCGACGACGACCTTGAACTGCCGCATCGGAACCTCCTCTCTCCCCTCGGGAAGATCCTCTCGCCACCGAGACCTATCGATACCGGCGGCTCATGGTACCTGAGCCTCAGAAAAACCACCGATCTTGTGCCGCTCGAAGGAAAAGCCCGCGCGATCGAGGGCTCGCCGGACCCGCCGGTCGGACAGCCAGCACGGGAGGTTCGTCACCGCGCGGCGGCTCAAATCTCGACCGTCTCGCGCCCTCGCTCAAGAGGTACTGGGAACCGGTCCTAGAGGGGCGACTCGACGCACGCCTCGATCGCCTCTTTAGATGTTCCTCAGTGCGTCACGCCAGGTACGGCCCTGCGATAGGCAGCCCGGCAACGCCGGACAGACGGCAACGAAGCCTGACCCGCGACCACCCTCGATGATCACCGTGTGCCGCGTGCAAGCCCCCGGTGCATGCGCTATCGATCCCCGCGCGCCAAAGATACACGAGACGCCTCCACTCCTCCACTGCGCCATAAACGACTGCTCAGGAGCGCCGCCGGGCGGCCTCGGCTGGCGGTGCGCCCCGACGGAGGTCTCGCTGGACGAATCATGTGCGCAAGCCTTCGAGTGGCGCTCTGGCTCGGGAACGCTAGAGCGCCGGGGCCCTCGCGTGCCAGGTCGTCGCGCCCTGGTAGGCCTGGCCGAGCCGGAAGAGCGTGCCCTCGTCGAAGGGGCGGCCGATCACCTGCATGCCGACCGGCAGGCCGTCCGGGTCGAACCCGACGGGGAGCGAGAGCGCGGGGAGGCCGGCCAGGCTCGGGACGCCCGTGAACTGCATGATCGCCGAAAGCATGTCCTCCGTCTGGTCGTGCTCGATCACCACCTCCGTGGCGCCGCAGGGCGTCGCGGTGAAGGGCAAGGTCGGCGTGACGAAGACGTCGACCTGCCGGAAGCCGTCGAGAAACTCCCGGCGGAGCGCGCTCCGGTAGCGCTGGGCCTGGATGTAGTGGGTCGCCAGGTACATCTCGCCCATCTCGAGGAGGGTCCGGACGTCCTCGCCGTAGTCGCCGGGGCGCGTCCGCAGCCATTCCTGGTGGTACGCGCTCGGCTCGCACGACTCGATCGTGAGCTGGGCGGAGATGTTGCCCTGGATCATCGACATGGCGATCTCCTCGACCTGCGCCCCGAGGTCCTGGAGGACCCGGAGGGCGCTCCGGACGGCGTCGCCCACGGCCTTCTGGACGTGCGTGAGCGAGTAGTCCCGGATCAGGCCGATGCGGAGGCCGCGGACGCCTCGCGCCAGGTCCGCCCGGTAGTCGGGGACCGGCACCTGCGCCGAGTGCTCATCGAGGGGATCGTAGCCGGCGATCACCTCGAACATGGTCACGCAGTCCTCGACGGTCCGCGTCATCGGCGACACCGTGTCCATCGTCCACGCCAGGGGGACGACGTTGTAGTTGCTCACGCGCCCGATGGTCGGCCGGATCCCCACGATCCCGTTCACGGACGACGGCAGGCGGATCGAGCCGCCGGTGTCGGTCCCGAGCGCCCCCAGGCAGGTGCGCGCCGCGACCGCCACTCCCGAGCCGCCGCTCGATCCCGCGGGAAATCGCTCCGGGTTCCAGGGGTTGCGACAGGTCCCGTAGTGCGGGTTGTCCGTCGTGCCCCCCCAGGCGAACTCGTGCATGTTCACCTTGCCCACGATGATGGCGCCGGCGCGCTTGAGCCGGGCCGTCACGGTGGCATCCTCGGCAGGGATGAAGTCGGCGAGGATCTTCGCCCCGGCGGTCGTCCGGATTCCGCGCGTGTAGATGTTGTCCTTGAGCGCGATCGGGATGCCGTGGAGCGGCCCCAGGTAGTAGCCGGCCCGGATCAAGCGCTCCGTGGCCCGGGCCACCTCGCGCGCCTGGTCCCCACAGACGGTGATGTACGCGTGGAGCCGCGCGTCGACCGCCGCGATGCGCTCGAGCATCGCCTCGGTCAGCTCGACGGGCGAGAGCTGGCCCCGCTCGAGCCGGGGTGCCGCCTCGGCGATCGTCAGGTTGAGCAGATCCGCCTGGGCCATGTCCTCGCTCCTCATCGGTCCGGGAACCGGGTGATCGGCAGCACGCTCCGGCGGCTCGCCTCCGCCATCTTGCGATTCAGGTCGTTGGCGGCCGCGACCAGCGCCGACAGCCCGGGGACGAGCTTGTCGCGCCGGTTCGCGGCCAGCGGCAGGTTCGCGAGGACACACAGGCGGTCGACCGTGTCTCGGGTCACAGGGCTCTCGCTGGTCATCGTCGTTTCTCCCTCCGGCGGGTCGTCACCCACCCCGTGGCCAATCCGCGCGCCCGTCTCGACCCCCCCGGCATCGGAGACGATGCGGGGCTCGTTCAGGCCGTCGGGCGGGAGATCGCCCGTGCTCCGTCCCTCCAGCATCGCGCAGGCCCGCCGGGCGAACTCGCCGGCGAAGTCTTCGGGACACGGCAGTCCGTCCCCTCGCGTCGTGGGCGCCGTGAGCGGGGCCCTTGGCCGTGCCTACCCCCGCTCCCGCAGCAGGGCGTGGATATCCTCGAACGCCTGCCGTTCGTCGAAGAAGGACAGGCTGTAGATCTCGCGGATCCTGCCCTGCTGGTCGATCAGGTAGAGCCGCGCCGGATGATCGATCCCACCCCCCGGTTGCCGCCGCGTCCATTCGTCGTAGGCCGCGAGCACCGGCCGCAGGGCCGATGGGGCGTCGGTCAGGAACTGCCATCGGCCTGCCACCGCTCCGAAGCGGCTCGCGTACACCGCGAGGGAATCGGCCGAATCGCGCTCCGGGTCCACCGTGACCGACAGGAAGTGCGCGCGTGCCTGGAGTCCTGCCCGCGACAGCCGTCCCTGGAGCAGCGCCATCCGCTGTGTCACGAGGGGACAGGCGTCCGGGCAGTTCGCGTAGATGAAGCTCAGCAGGACGACCCGCCCCCTTAGCCCGGACAGACGCACCGGCCGGCCCGACGTGCTCTGGAGCTCGAAGTCCGGCGCGGGCCCGATGACGGAGAGCTTCGGCGCGGTCGAGACGGCCGGCTCTGCCGGCGTGACCGGCGCCGGCCGGGTCTCGTGGGCGAGGGCGACCGGCGCCCATCCGGGCGGGTCCGCCGCGGCCAGAACGATCCCGGCGGACGCGAGGACGCCCAGCGTGACGAGGCGCACCTCACCCCTCATTCCTCACACCCGCTCAGTTCAGCAGCATGTCGTGCGGGCGGGCGGGCCCGTCGGGGGACTTCGAGAAGTCGATCGCGAACTGCGGGTCGAGCTTCATCCGGCCGTCGGGTCCGAGGTAGATGAGGCGGAGCGCGTACCGCGGCGAGTAGTCGACCGTGCTGATCGCCGAGTTCGTCACGTACAGGCGCCGGCCGTCGTACGTGACGTGCATCATGTTGGCCTGGACGATCCCCTGGACCGTGTCGTGGAGGCGGATCTTCTCGGGGTCGGAGATGTCCCAGGCCTGGATCTCGCTGCCGGCGATGCAGCTCACATAGAGGTACCGATCGTCGGGGGACTGGCGCAGGTCGCCGGGCCGGCAGTCGCCCGTGCCGACGTTCGCGGCCTTCCGGTAGGTGAAGGTCCCGTCCGGCTGCATCCGGAACATCCAGATCGAGTCGCCGGCGTTGCTGATGTTGTAGCCGTAGGTGGCGCCGGGCGCGAGCGCCCAGCGGGCGGCGAGCGGGATCGGGTCGCCCCGGAGCTCCTGGACGATGCGGCGCGCCTTCAGGTCCCAGACGACCAGAGTGTCGGAGAAGTCCTTCGGGTCCCACCGGGACGGGGGGCTCATGAACGTCTTCTGGGACACCCAGCTCGACGTGATCATCCGGTTGTACTCCGGCTTCACCACCGTCTCGTAGGGGTGGTTGGGCGCCCGGTGGCTGGCCACGAACTCGCCGTCGTTCGTGAACTCGGCCAGCCCGCCGGGGCCGGTGCCGTCCGCACCCGAGGCCATGCTGATCAGCATCCGTCCCGGAATCGCGTAGGGCGTGTGGGGACCCGAGAGGCCGGTGAGCCCCGGGACATCATCGATCGTGCGGATCAGCGTCGGGTTCATCGGGTCCGCGCCGACGTTGAAGATGAAGAACCGGCTCGTGTTCAGGGACGCGGCCCAGATCCTGGTGCGGTCGTCGGTGAAGCCCATGTGATGCGCCTCGTTGCCCGCCGAGCCGACCTCGACCCGCCGGAGGATCTTGCCGTACGTGGGCGAGGCGAGGTTCACGTCGATCACGCTCAGGTAGTCCGGGCCGCTCGCGCCCGCGGGAAGGGTCCAGAGGTACATCACCTTCTCCGGCTGGCGCAGGCCCTTGATGTACGGCGAGAGACACGTCTCGGCGAAGACCGCGCCGGCCGCGAGCACGACTCCGACGAGTGATCCAATGCCGATCCACCGTCTCATGACCGTTCCTCCCGATCGTGGAATACCCGCGAGGAAGCATACCGCGGATCAATCGGGACAGAAAACAGGCGGCGACGGCGACCCTCTCGGACCCCGTGAGCCGCCTCCGCGCGGGAGCGGCCTGCCTTTCTGCGTCCTGTCAGCTCGCTCCTGTGGAGAAAACCGTGTGCGCCGTCTTCGTGGAGCCCGACCTCGCGCGCATCCGGAAGGACGATCGGGCGCGGACGGCGCCGGGGCCTGCTACGGCGCGGCGTCGTGGACCTGGTCGCAGGCGTCCTCGCGCGGGAGCGCCCGGCGCAGCGGATACCGCTTGTGGTGCTCCCGGAGCCAGCGAGCCTGGAGGGTGTAGGCCTCCCGTTCCTGGGCGAGCCAGGTCCGGCAGTCGGTTCCCGGAAACCGCCCGCTCTGCTCCTGGACGTAATGGACCAGCTCATGCAGCAGGAGGGCCGCGTCGTAGAGGTTCCGCCCCGGATCGAGGCGGTCGTCGATGGAGACGGTCGCTCCGCCGCGCCGGTACATGGCGCCGACCGTGCACGAGTCCCCGCCGCACATCGTGTCCCGGATGACCTGGGGCGCGACGAACTCCACGCTCGGTGACGCCGCCGGCATCGGGTAGCCGGTCGCCGCGGTGATCCACGCGAGCAGGGTGACAACGAGCGACGCCACGCTCCCAACTTCCCACCGATCGACCCCGTACGCCAGCAGCGGCCGCAGCGGCTCCGCGGGCCTTCGTCGCCCGCGTGCGCGCAGGAACCCACGCCCGCTCCCGGCGAAGGCCGCCCACTCCCGGCGAAGGCCGCCTGCTCCCGGCGAGGGCCGCCTGCTCCCGGCGAGGGCCGGTGGTATGCTCGGGCGTCGTGACGATCGCGACCTGGAACGTGAACTCGATCCGCATCCGCCTGCCCCGGCTCGTCACGTGGCTCGAGCGGCGGCAGCCCGACATCGTGTGCCTGCAGGAGACCAAGGTCGGGGACGAGCACTTCCCGGCGGCCGAGCTGCAGGCGCGCGGGTACCGCACGCTCTTCTGCGGAGAGAAGACCTACAACGGCGTCGCGATCCTTTCGAGATCGGAGGGGAAGGACATCATCCGGTGCCTGCCGGGCGACGATCCCGCGTCACCGCGCCGGCTCCTGGTCACGACCATCGACGGCCTCCGCGTCGTCAACGTCTACGCGCCGAACGGGGGCGAGCTGGGCTCGCCCCGGTACACGTACAAGCTCGACTGGTACCGCCGCCTCCGGGCGTTCCTCGACGCCGCGTTCGACCCCGCGCAAGACCTGGTCGTGTGCGGCGACCTCAACATCGCTCCCGAGGCGCGCGACGTCTGGGACCCCGAACAGTGGCGGGGACAGGTCATGTTCACCGAGCCCGAGCGGGAGTGCTTCCGGGCGCTGGTCGGCTGGGGGCTGACCGATGCCCTCCGGATTCGCCGGCCGGACGACGGAGGGCTCTATACCTGGTGGGACTACCGGGCGGGGGCGTTCCACCGGAACTGGGGACTCAGGATCGATCACATCCTCGTGAGCCCCTCCCTCGCCCGGCGCAGTCCGGCGGTCGAGATCGACCGGGACGAGCGGAAGGGCCCGAAGCCGTCGGATCACGTGCCCGTCGTCGCCACGCTCCCCTGAACATGGCCGGGCCAGAGTGGAGAAGACCCCGGCGGGCGGTGCTGGCCCGTGCAGAAGGAGGAGAGCAGCTGATGCGACTGGCGAAGATGTGCGTGTTCCTGCTGGCCGTCCTGCTGGTGCCCCGGGCCGGCGCCGTCGCCGGTGAGCGGGGGCAGCCGATCGCCATCGTGACGCTCGATGACCTGTTCCCCACGCGCATCATCGAGGTCGACGCCGGGACGGAGGTCGTCTTCTCCGATCCGCGCCTGCTCCGGGTGGAGATGGTGCCGGACCCCGGCGCTCCCACGGCGGCGCCGATCGGCGGCGGATTCACCGCGGTCTTCGAGACGCCGGGAACGTTCCGCTTCCTGTCCACGGTGGTCGGTGTCGAGCGGGCCGGCATCGTCCCGTGCCAGATCATCGTCCGGCCGCGGCCGGGCGCGTCCGCGTTCTTCGATTTCGCGCGGGCCAGGCCCGGCGTGAGCGAGCGCGAGTTCCGGCTCGCCCAGGACGGATGCCTCCGGGATCCGAGGACCGCCGGCTCTCCGATCCTGTACCAGATGTGCATGCAGGCCCGGGGCATCCAGCCGGTCGAGTAGCCGGGCTCCACGAGGAGGTCCAGCAGACGGTCATGAGCGCCTTTCTTTCATCCTGACCGCGGCGGGGGTTCACGGCCGCGCCCGGAACATGAACCCCCGCGGGCGGCTCGAGGTGAGCCGCGCGGGGACGACAGTCAGCGGATGACCAGGCCCGCGCGGGCGATGAGGGCGTTCGGCACGGGCAGGCCCAGCGCCTTCGCCGTCTTCAGGTTGATGACCAGCTCCGACTGTGAGAACTCGACGAACAGGTTCTCGACGGCCGTCCCTCTGAGCAGCCTGTGCAGGTATCGGGCGGCCGCCAGACCGACCGCCGGGACATCGGGCCCGTAGAAGAAGAGCGCACCCTGGGCGACCCACGCCCGCCGGCCCATGAGCGGCAGGCGCTTCTG
>CAZWXA010000103.1:8726-10701 GCA_964637755.1 uncultured bacterium
CCGGAACCGGCGCCGCGGAGGCGCGGGTCCAGCACGTCGCGGAGCGCGTCACCCAGCATGTTGAAGCCGTAGACCGCGAGCGAGATGGCGGCGCCGGGCCAGAGCGCCATCCACGGCGCCCGGTACATGTACGAGCGGCCCGACCCCGAGAGCATCGCGCCCCACGACGGGTACGGCGGCGGGACCCCGAAGCCGAGGAAGGACAGCGCCGACTCGGCCAGGATCGCGGAGCCGAGCCCGATCGTCGCGAGGATGATGATCGTGGCGGCGACGTTCGGCAGGATGTAGCGCACGAGGATCCGCAGGTGGCCCGCGCCGAGGGCCCGGGCGGCCTCCACGTAGGCGTGGTGGGCGACGGCGATCGTCACGCCGCGGATCACCCGCGAGGCGCCCGCCGCCCCGACCACGCCGAGGGCCAGGATCACGTTCAGCATCCCCTGGCCCAGCACCGCCATGAGCGAGAGGATCAGCACGAGGAACGGGAACGACTGCCAGGCGTCCACCACCCGCTGCATCACGAGGTCGTACCGGCCCGCGAAGTAGCCGCTGGTGACGCCGATCGCCGTCGCCAGGAGCGTGCCGATCAGGACGGCGCCGAAGCCGACCGTCACCGACACGCGTGCCCCGTAGACGACGCGGCTGAAGATGTCGCGCCCCAGGTTGTCCGTGCCCATCCAGAACTGGCGGCTCGGCGGCTTGATCCGCTCCCCGGGGATCGGCTCGTCGTACGCGTACGGCGCGATCGCGCCCGCGAAGAGCGCGAGGGCGATCAGCAGGAGCACGATGAGCGCCCCCACCGCCCCCAGCGGCTTCCGCCGGCAGAACGCGCCCAGGGTCAGGGCGCCCCCTGCCATTCCCCGCGCCAGCGCGGCGGCAGGCCCGTCGACGCGAAGCCGCCCGGTGCCGGCGTCCCTCCCCTGGGCCGGCGTCACGAGTAGCGGATCCGGGGGTCGAGGAGGGCGTACAGGACGTCCACGAACAGGTTCACCGCGACCACGATCGACACGATGAGCAGGTTGATCCCCTGGATCACGGGGTAGTCGCGCTGGGTGATCGCGTCGAACAGGAAGCGGCCCATGCCGGGCAGCCCGAAGATGGTCTCGAAGATGACGGTCCCGCCGAAGATCTGGGCGGTCTGCAGACCGAGAATCGTGACGACGGGGATCACCGCGTTCTTCAGGCCGTGCTTGAGGACGACCGCGCGCTCGCGGAGCCCCTTGGACCAGGCGGTGCGGATGTAGTCCTGGCGCAGGACCTCGAGGAGCATCGCCCGCGTCATGCGCATCAGGGCCGCCGCGGTGGCGATGCCCAGGATCAGCGCGGGGAGGAGGAACTGGGCGACGTGGGCCAGGGGACTCGCGCGGAACGCCGTGAACTGGCCGGTCGGGCTCCAACCCCACCAGATGGCGGGGAACACGATGACGAGCGTCGCCACCCAGTAGCTCGGCACGGAGAGCCCGAGGATCGCGATGCTCCGCGCGGCGTAGTCCGTCACGCTGTCCTGCCGGATCGCCGCCAGGATGCCGATCGGGATCGCGATCACGACCGAGAAGCAGAGCGCCAGGATCCCCAGCTCGAGACTCACCGGCACGCGCCGCGCCAGCTCGTCGATCACCGCCCGCCGGGTCCAGAGGGACTCGCCGAGATCTCCCCGAGCGATCTTGCCGAGCCATTCGACGTACTGGAGGGCGATGGGCCGGTCGAGCCCGAGCTTCGCCCGCAGGTCCTGCAGATCCGTGCCGTACGCCTTCTCCTCCAGCATGAGCTGCACGACGTCGCCGGGAATCAGGCGCGGCAAGGTGAAGACCACGAGCGACGCGATCAGGAGGGATGGGACGGCGACGAGGAGCCGCTGCAGGACGTAGCGGGACACCCTAGCCCGGACTATTCATGAACGGATCACCCGGGAGGCGGACGGGGCCTGTCGCGGCGGGCAGCCCCATGCGGCTCGCCACCCCCGCCCGGTGTGGGGTCC
>CAZWXA010000104.1:0-2861 GCA_964637755.1 uncultured bacterium
TCGTTCACGGACCGGATGATCCTGCGCCGCGCGGTGAAGCGAGGGCGCTGAGACCTGCCCCGGTCGGGGCGGGCCGCGCGGTCAGCCTCTCCCGCGCACGCCCCACCTCACGGAGCGAGACCGGCGGGTTCCCCGAGCGTCACGACGGTGGCGCCCCACCCGCCGCGCTCGGGCGGCGCGTCGGCAAACGCCCGGACGAGCGGATGGCGGGCGAGCAGAGCGCGGACGACCGCCCGCTGGGTGCCGGTTCCGCGGCCGTGAATCAGGCGCACTTCCCGGAAGCCCGCCCGGCACGCCTCCTGGAGATACCCGTCGACGACGGCCGTGACCTCGCTCGGGGCAAACGTGTGCAGGTCGAGCGCGTCCTCGATCGGAATGCGAACCGGCTCGGGCTCCCCCGGGTCGGACGGATCCTGCGATGGCCCGGTCACGTCCAACCCGGCGCGGCACCGCTCGCCACACCGGCACCCGACCCCTTCGACAGCCTCAGCGCCCTGCAAGCGCGGATGATTCATGCGGCACACCGGCGCGCGAGGACGGCGGGGGTGGCACGGCGAGCGGGGCGCCCCACGGCGCGGAGCGCACCGCCTCAGCAGCTCGCGCGTTCCGCGAGAGCCGGATCGCGCGGGGCACGGCCTAAGCGCCCGCGGGAGCGAGCACCGTGGGGCTGCTCGCCGTGACAGGACCCCCGCCGTCCGTTGGTGTGCGGACTCGCCCCTGGATAACGCGAGCCGATCTAGAGGGCCGGTCCGGCCATCACGTGCTGCTGCCAGTGCTGGAAGCTCGAGAGATCCTCCCCCGAGAGCTTGCACTGTCAGAAGGTCGCCGCGCGCTCGAAGAACGTGACATCGACGAGCGGCGCGTTCTCGGCTCGCGCCGTCTCGGCGACCTTCTGGGTGACCATCTGGCGGACGAACGGGATCGGGATCCGGCCGAGCCGGTGGAGCACCTCGTCGGTGCAGCGGACCGACGTGCCCGGCAGCACGGGCCCCTGCGGAATCTCAGCGGCCGGCTCGTGCTCGCAGGTTTCGGGCACGAGCTGCTGGAGCCGGAGCGACACGTAGTCCGTCACCCACGCCTGGACACCGCTCCGCATCCCGTCGAGGTCCAGAACGGAGCGGTCGAGCCTCGCCTCGATGCGGGCGAGGCGCGTCTCCAGCGCCTCGAGCCGCTGATCCACCGATTTCTCCATGCCCGATCCTCCTCGAGGGTTCTCGTCCGCGAAGTCCTCGGCGCGCGTCCGATCCACGCCCGTCCGGAGGGCGTTCAGACGGGCGGCCGGCGCCGGTGCCAGTCGGTGGTGCGCTGATAGGCGTCGGCGACCCGCAGCACCGTCGCCTCGTCGAACGCGCGCCCCACGATCTGCAGCCCGATCGGCAGCCCGTCGGCCGTGAAGCCGCACGGCACCGAGCAGGCCGGATGGCCGGACAGGTTGAAGTGCCTGGTGAAGCGGGTCAGGGCCGACCGGACCTCCGACGTCGCGCCGTCGATCGTCACCTCGGTCTGGCCGGCGCGGGTCGCCACGACCGGCGTCGCCGGCGCGAGGAGCACGTCGAACCGATGGAGTGTCGCCGTGACCTCGTCGCGGATCAGCCGCCGCACGCGCTGGCCGCGGAGGTACTGCGCGCCGCTCACGAAGGCGCCGAGACTCAACCGCTCGCGGACGTCCTTCTGGTACTCCGCGGCCCGCTCCTTCAGCCACACCTCGTGGTAGGCGAGCGCCTCGGACGCGATGACGGCGAACGACGCGCCGGCCGCGTGCTCGGCATGAGAGAGCCGCGCCTCGTCAACCCGCGCACCCAGACGTCCGATCTCCTCCGCGGCGCGCTCGACCGCCGCTCGCACGGCCGGGTCAGCCGATTCGAGAAAGAACGGGCGCAGCAGCCCGACGCGGAGTCCCCCGACGTCGCCCGACAGTGCCGCCACGTAGTCCGGGACCGGGCCCCCGCTCGTCGTCGGGTCCTTCTCGTCCCGGCCGGCCATCGGGCCGAGCATCAGCGCGCAGTCGGCTGCGGACCGCGCCATCGGGCCGACGTGGTCGAGCGACCACGCCAGCGGCAGGACGCCCGCCCGGCTCACGCGACCGTAGGTCGGCTTGATGCCCGTGATGCCGCAGAGGGAGGCCGGGATCCGGATGGACCCGCCCGTGTCCGACCCGAGCGCGCCGGGACAGAGCGCCGCCGCCACCGCGACCCCCGATCCCGACGACGACCCGCCTGCGATCCGGTGCACACGGGGATCCCAGGGGTTCCAGGCCGTCCCGAAGTGGTCGTTGACCCCCTCCGGACCGAAGGCGAACTGGTGCATGTTGAGCTTGCCGAGGATGATCGCGCCGGCCGCGCGCAGCCGCGCCACGACAGTCGCGTCCTCGGCCGGAACGAACCGCTCGAGGATCCGCGAACCCGCGGTCGTGGGAGCGTCCCGGGTGTTGTAGAGGTCCTTCAGGCCGATGGGGAGGCCGTGCAGCGGGCCCAGGCGGTCACCGGCAACCACCCGGGCCTCGGCCGTGCGCGCGGCCTCGAGCGCGCTCTCGCCCATGACCGTGATGAACGAGCGGAGCTTCGAGTCGAGTGCTCCGATGCGGGCGAGGCACGCGGAGACCACCTCGACGGGCGAGACCTCCTTTCGCGCGATCATCCGCGCGAGGTCCCGGAGCGGCGTCCAGACGAGGTCGTCCATGCCCGCCGCTCACTCCATGGGGAACTGCACGCACGGCTCCACGTCCCGGAGCGGCAGGGATTCGAGCCGCTCGACGGGTCCGAGCGACCGCTCGACGAGCGGCACGAACGCCGAGAGCTCCTCGTCCGTCCACGCGAAGCCCGCGAGCGCGGCCATGCCGCGCAGGTGCGCGAGGGTGAGCG
>CAZWXA010000104.1:2961-7857 GCA_964637755.1 uncultured bacterium
GGTCCTGCTCGGCGGGACGGTGGCATCGGCTCAGCTCGCGGACAAGAAGGTGCTCACGCTCGCCGTGGCGAAGAAGGTCGCGGCCGCGGCCGAGCAGACCGCCGCCCAGAACAAGTGGACGGTCGTGATCGCCATCGTCGACGAAGGGGGTCATCTCGTGTACCTGGCCCGCATCGACGAGACGCAGTACGGCAGCGTGGACGTCGCCATCCGCAAGGCGCTCACGGCCGCGGCGTTCAAGCGCCCGACCAAGGTGTTCGAGGACGCGATCGCGGGCGGCCGGACGGCCCTCCTCGGCCTCCAGGCGGCAGTCCCGCTCGAGGGCGGAGTTCCCCTCGTCATCGACGGCAAGGTCATCGGCGCGATCGGCGTCAGCGGCGTGACCTCGCAGCAGGACGGCGTCGTCGCGAAGGCGGGCGCCGACGCCCTCGCCGACGCCGCGATGGGCAGGTAACCGCGAGCGCGGGACCGCGGGCGCGCGTGACGATCCCGCTCCGGATCCTGCCGGACAACCGCGTGCTCGAGGTTCTCCCCGGCGGCACGATTCTCAGGGCCGCGCATGCCGCCGGGATCGACATCACGGCAACCTGTGGCGGTCGGGGGCGCTGCACCTCCTGCCGCGTCAAGTTCCTCGAGGGGACGGTTCCCCCGCCCACCATCATGGACGAGCTGCAGCTCGGCGACGACCTCGTCCGTGAGGGCTACCGTCTCTCGTGCCAGTGCGCCGTCACCGAGCCGATCGCCGTCCAGATCGCGCCGCCGCTCGACGAGCGCGCGTTCCAGATCCTCGGCGCCGGGGCGGGCGTGGCGGGCCGCGTGGCGATCGACTCGGGCATCGTCAAGCAGGTGGTCAAGGTCGCGCTGCCGCGGGAGGAGCACCACCAGACGTCCGATCTGGAGGCGTTGCTCGCTGCCATCGGCCGGACGCCGGCCGACGTGTCGACGGAGGTCCTGAAGCAGCTCCCCGCCGCGCTCCGCGAGGGCGAGGGCGAGGTGACCGTGGCCACCTTCGGCTCGGCCGTCATCGGGGTGGAGCGCGGCGACACCGCGCTCATGAAGTTCGGGCTCGCGATCGACGTGGGCACGACCACGGTGGTGACGACGCTCCTCGAGCTCGAGTCGGGCGAGCAGCTCGGTGCCGTGTCGAGCCTCAACCCGCAATCGGTCTTCGGCGGCGATCTGATGTCTCGCATCGCGTTCGCCCAGTTCAACCCCGGCAACCTGCGGATGCTCCACACCCGGATCATCGGGCTCCTGAACCAGCACGTCGCGCAGGTCTGCCGCGACTCGGGCGTGCTCGCCAGGTGGATCCACAAGGTCGTCATCGTCGGCAACACCTGCATGCATCATCTGCTCCTCGGAATCGACCCGTCGTACGTCGGCCTCGCCCCCTATGCCCCGGTCATGCGGCACTCCCTCGTCCTGGCCGCGCGGGACCTCTTCCTCAAGGTGGCGCCCGAGGCCCGCGTCTGCCTCCTGCCGCTGGTCGCGGGGTTCGTCGGTGCCGACGCCGTCGCGGTGGGGCTCGCCACGCGCATCAGCGAGAGCGCCGAGCTGCGCGCAGCGGTCGACATCGGCACGAACGGCGAGGTGCTCCTTGGCTCGCGCGACCGGCTCTGGGCATGCTCCGCGCCGGCGGGACCCGCCTTCGAAGGAGGCCAGATCCGCCACGGGATGCGGGGCGCCGCCGGGGCGATCGACCGGGTCACGGTCGGCGCGGACGGCATCCGCGTGCACACGATCGGCGAGGCGGCGGCCCAGGGGATCTGCGGCTCCGGCCTGATCGACCTGATCGCGGGGCTGCTCGACGCGGGCGTCATCGACTGGACGGGCCTGATCGACCTCGACGGGCGGGACGCGCTGCCGCCCGGACTGCGCGAGCGGGTGCGGAAGGTCGGCGAGGACCGGCAGGTCGTGGTGGCGTGGCCCGGCGAGGCCGGCGCGGCCCAGGAGATCGTGCTCACCCAGGACGACGTCCGCCAGGTCCAGCTCGCCAAGGGTGCGATCGCGTCCGGCGTCGCGATGCTCCAGCGCATCGCGGGAGTCCCCGGCGACCGCCTGGCGGAGCTGATGCTGGCGGGCGGCTTCGGGAACTACGTGTCCATCGGGAGCGCCGTCAGGATCGGGCTCATTCCACCCCTGCCCGCCGGGCGGATCCGCTACGTGGGCAACGCCGCGGCACTCGGCGCCCAGCTCTGCCTCGTCTCGGAGGCCGAGCGCGCCCGGGCCGAGGACCTCGCGCGCTCGATCGAGCACGTCTCGCTCGCCGCGCATCCGGACTTCCAGGACGTCTTCGTCAACTGCATGAACTTCCCGCACGCGTGACGGCGGTAGGAACCCGCGCGTGAGCGATCCCCGCGAGAAGACGCACCTCGGCGAGCCGCCGGTGAGCGATACGAGCGCGAGCGAAGCGGCATGAGCGAATCCTCCGGAAGCGGATCCCGCGCGCCCGAGTCGATGTCGCTCCCGAGCGATGCCGTCGGCCTCCAGGCGGGGCCGGTTGCGCACACGATCGATGCGCGCTGGCTGATGGCCTACGCGGCGGGACTCGGCGAGACCGACCCGCGCTACTTCGACACGCGCGCGCCGGCGGGTCCGGCGGCTCATCCCGTCTTCCCCGTGTGCTACGAGTGGCCGCTCGCGCTCGCCGTCTCCGGGCAGATCGCGTCGGAGGCGCTCCAGCGCCGGAGCGTCCACGCCGCCCACGACCTGACGACCCACCGCCCGCCGCGCGCGGGCGAGACGCTCCTCACGACCGCCCGCATCGTGTCGATCAGGCAGATCCGGCCCGGCGCCCTCGTCGTCGTCCGCTACGAGACAGTCGACGCGGAAGGCGCGGCCGTCACCACGACGGACTACGGGAGCATCTACCGTGACGTTGCCGTGAAGGGGCCTGACCGCGAGGCGGTGCCGCGGACCGCCGGCGGCGAGGCGATGTCGGGGCTCGACACGCTCTCGACGGTGGCGGTTCCCGCCACCCTCGCCCACGTCTACACCGAGTGCGCCCGCATCTGGAACCCGATCCACACGGACATCGCGGTCGCCCAGGGCGCGGGCCTGCCCGGCATCATCCTGCACGGCACCGCGACCCTCGCGCTCGCGGTGTCCCGCGTGCTGGCCGCGTCCCGCGCCGATCCGGGGAGCGTGCGCCGGATCACCTGCCGCTTCACCGGCATGGTGCCCTTGCCGTCGACCTTCACCGTCCGCGCTCGCCTGACCCCTCAGGCCGAGCCGGCGGCCTGCTTCGAGGCGATCGGCGCCCGCGGCGAGCCCGTGCTCTCCCGCGGAACCCTCTGCCTCAGCCGGGGATGAGGCGCCGGCGGACGGCGCACCCGCGCGCGGCGCGAACGGTCGAGGTCACTTCGCGACGTTGAAGCGGAAGTGGCAGACCTCCCCGTCCTCCACGATGTAGTCCTTGCCTTCGAGCCGGAGCTGGCCCTTCGCGCGCAGCTCGGCGAACGATCCGCCGGCCGCGATCAGCTCGTCGTAGCTGTTCGTCTCCGCGCGGATGAAGCCCCGCGCGATGTCGGAGTGCACGGTGGCCGCGGCGTCCTGCGCCCGCGTCCCCCTCGGGATCGGCCAGGCGCGCACCTCGTCCTCGCCCACCGTGAAGAACGAGACGAGCCCGAGCAGGGCGTAGCAGTCGCGGAGCACGCGCCGGATGGCGGGCTCGGTGAGGCCGAGGTCCTGCAAGAACGCCTGTTGCTCCTCGCCGGCGAGCTGGGCCACCTCGAGCTCGATGACGGCCGAGATCCAGCCGATGGCGGTGCGAGGACGGCGCGCGACGTCGTCGAGCCCGAACTCCGCCGCCAGGTTCGCGCCCTTCCCGATCGCCTTCTCGTCCAGGTTCAGACAGTGGAGGATCGGCTTCTGCGAGAGGAAGGTGAACCCACGGATCGCCCTGGCGTCCCCGTCCGGCAGCTCCACGGCCCGGATCGGCGTCTCGGCCTCGAGCCGGGTCTTCAGGCCCTCGAGGACCTCCTTTTCCCGGACGTCGGCGTCGGTCCGCTTCTTCTTGATCGAGGCCTCGAGCCGGTCGAGCCGCCGCTCGATCACCTCGAGGTCGTCCAGCATCAGCTCCATCTCGAGGTCGTCGATGTCCCGCCGCGGAGTGGCCGGGCTCCCGGCCGCGTCCGGGAACGCGCGGACCACGTGCAGGAGCGCGTCCGCGTCGCGGAACTCCTTCGTGTCGAGCCCCACACGCTCTCCGCGCGCGATGCCGGCGAGATCCACGACCTCGAAGGTCGCGTAGGTCGTCTTCTTCGGCGTGAAGAGCGCGGAGAGCCGCGTCACGCGGTCGTCGGGGACCCGCGCGACGCCCGTGTGCAGCTCGGCCCGGCCCGTGTCGAAGCGCGAGGTCGCCACGTTGGCGCCGGTGAGCAGATTGAAGAGGGTCGTCTTGCCGCTCTTGGGAAGCCCGACGAGCCCGATCTTCATCGCCTGGAAGTATACGCCACGCCACCACCGAGACCGACGCCACCCTCGACCTCGCGGAGCCGGTCCGGGCGTTCACCGGCAGGCCGGTCCGCCTTATAATCCACCGCACGATGCCCAGCCGACCTTCGAAGACGCTCGAGGTGGTGCCCAACCCGCATCCGGACCGAGACTACGAGGTGCAGATGACGGCGCCCGAGTTCACCTGTCTCTGTCCGATGACGGGGCAGCCCGACTTCGCGACGATCCGCATCCGGTACGTGCCCGACCAGCACCTGGTCGAGCTCAAGTCGCTCAAGCTGTATCTCTGGTCGTACCGCAACGAGGGGGCGTTCCACGAGGACGTGACGAACCGCATCATGGACGACTTCGTCGCCGCCGCCCGGCCCCGCTGGATCGAGGTGACCGGCGACTTCGGCGTCCGCGGCGGCATCAAGACGGAGATCCGCACGTCCCACGGCA
>CAZWXA010000104.1:7957-10667 GCA_964637755.1 uncultured bacterium
GCGATGACTCCACAGGAAGAACTGCTGACGCGCGCGGCCGACGAATATCGGGCATTCCATCAGGCGATCGACGGTCTGAGCGAGCCGCGGCTGACGGAGGCCTGGCTCGGGACGTGGAGCGTCAAGGAGATCGTGGCGCACATGGTGGGCTGGCACCGGGAGCTGCAGCCCGCGCTCGAGCGGATCGCGCGCGGGGAGCGCCCGATCCCGGCGGGCGTGAGCTACGACGAGGTCGAGGCCTGGAACGCGAAGTTCGGGGGCGCGATGAGCGATCGCGGGATGGCCGAGGTGCTCCGTGCCTTCGCCGGATCGCACGACGCCTTCCTCCGGGCGGCCGCGAACATCCCCGAGGAACGGTTCCAGCCAGGCAGGGCCGCGTACAAGATCGTCGACCTGAACACGGCGCATCACTACAAGGAGCACGGCGACCAGATCCGCGCCTGGCGGGCGGCGCGCGGGGTGTAACGGGCCCGGCATGGCCTCCCCTGCCCTGGCCAACATCGGACCTCGAGAGCGCCGGAAACGGCTGATGATCGCCGTCGTGATGCTGGCGGTCGCGGTGGGCGGTCTCGCGTTCCTCGTCGCCGCCGAGGCGCACCGCGCGTGGCGCCTCGCGCTGCTCGTCCCGCTCTGGGCGGCCGCGCTCGGCTGGTTCCAGTCGCGGGAGCGCACCTGAGTGGCGCTCGCGGCGCGCGGGGCGCGCAACATGGACACGGGTGACGAGGCGATCGAGGACGAGGCCGAGAAGGCCCAGCTCCGCCGTCAGGCGCGACGGGTTCACGTGCAGTCGATCCTGGCCGCGCTGGTCCTGACGGCTCTCACCCTCGTCACCCCGGAGTAGGATGCAGCCATGCCGATCCTCCGCACGCCGGAAGAACGCTTCCGCGATCTGCCGGGCTACTCCTTCGCGCCGCACTACCTCGAGATCGACGGCGCCCGGATGCACTACGTGGACGAGGGGCGGGGCGAGGTGATCCTCTGCCTGCACGGCGAGCCGACCTGGTCCTTCCTCTATCGCAAGATGATCCCGCCGCTCGCCGAGGGCCACCGGGTCGTGGCACCCGACTTCTTCGGCTTCGGCAAGTCAGACAAGTTCACCGAGCGCCGCCAGTACTCCTTCCAGATGCACCGCGACAGTCTCGCCGCCTTCCTCGACCGGCTCGGCCTCGACGGCATCACGCTCGTCTGCCAGGACTGGGGTGGGCTCATCGGGCTCCGCCTCGTGGGCGAGATGCCGGAGCGCTTCGCCCGCCTCGTCCTCATGAACACGGCGCTCGGCACCGGCGAGCCCCCGGGGCCCGGCTTCATGGCCTGGCGCGAGTACATGGCACGCAACCCGGATCTCGACGTCGCGGCGCTCCTCGAGCGGGCCCTCGTCCAGGACGCCTGCAGGACGCCCGAGATCCTGGCGGCCTATGCGGCGCCGTACCCCGACCGCGCCTACAAGGAAGGCGCCCACGCCTTCCCGATGCTGGTGCCGATCGCGCCCGACGATCCGGGCGCCGCGGAATCCCGCCATGCCCGCGAGGTCCTCTCGCGCTGGACCAGACCGTGCCTCCTGATGTTCTCGGACAAGGACCCCGTGCTCGGCGTGGCGGCCGGGCGCGTCTTCGAGAAGCTGATCCCCAGCGCGGGGACGATGATCGTGATCCGCGACGCGGGGCACTTCCTGCAGGAGGACAAGGGCGAAGAGCTCGCACGGCACATCCTTGGATTCCTGGGAGGCGCGCCGGCGTGATCGCCGGCGTCCCGCGCGAGATCAAGATCGGCGAGCAGCGCGTCGCCCTGACCCCGGCCGGAGCGCGGGCGTTCACCGAGGCGGGACAGTGAACCTCGACCGGCTGCGCCACGTCGACGACCTCTTCCACGGTCGCGTCGTCACCCTCGCCTCCAACACCTTCAACATCGCTCACGCCACGCGTCGTTCATCCCGCGGTGGCCGCGGCGATCGGCGTGTCGCCGGCGGCGCTCGCCGAGCTGGTCGAGCCCTGACCGCACAGGCGGCACGGCCGGGAGCGGAACGCTGATGCAGCGGCACGCGGGCCACGCCCACGTGCCCGCCCGGACGGTGCTGACCGCCATCGCCGTCACCGTGCTCGCGGCCGGGGCCGAGCTGACCGGCGCCTGGAACGCCCGGAGCCTCTTCCTCGTCGCGGACGCCGTGCACCTCCTCGCGCATCTCGGCATCTTCGGGGTGCTCCTGATCCCGATCGCGCAGTGGCACGAGCGGGGCGAGGACGTCGCGACGGTCACCGTGCTGACGGTCGTCCTGCTGATCGCGGTCGGCGTCACCGCCGCCTCCGTGCGCGGGCTGGTCGCGGCGGCCGAGGAGCCGCCCGAGCCCGCCTTCTTCCTGCTCGCCCTCCTCGGCCTTTCCGCCAACATGATCACCGCCTACCTCTTCAAGAACCCGGCGGAGTCGCGCTGGTCGTTCCGCGCGGCGCTCGCCCACGAGCTCTCCGACGGCGCGCTCACGGTCGTCGGGCTGGCCGGTGCCCTCGCCATCAAGCTCTTCGCCTGGCACTGGGTGGACCCCAGCCTCTCGCTGGTGATCGGCGCCTGGCTCGGGGCGTGGTCGATCCGCCTGCTCGCGCGCCGGGTCCGACTGGGGCGCGAGGTGTGGACGCTGGAAGACAACCACTAGCAGGCCGCTGGAAAAGGCCCATCTGCGGCGTTGGCTCGGTCGCTCCTCCCTGCGGCGTATAGGAAT
>CAZWXA010000105.1:0-5179 GCA_964637755.1 uncultured bacterium
TGGCCGACTACACGTTCGATGCGGGGCACGACGGCGTCCACCGCTTCTACGTCGCTCGAATCACCGGCGGCAAGCCCGTGCTCGAGACCGTCCTCGAGGCCGCGCCCTGATCCACGGCAGAGAGCGTCCAGGGCGGCTGCCAGGAGACCGGAACACGAGTCGCACGCAGCACGCGAGGCGCCGGCGGCTTTCCGCGGCCAAGCGCTAACGCTCGCATTGCTCAGGCCGGGGGAATTCCGGCGTCCAGATTCGACCCGATCCCGCCGGGGTCACCATGGCTCGTGGCCCACTTCGCGGGTATCTGGCCGGCCAGGAGGATTCCGTCCTCTCTCGTCCGGCCCTACCGGTTCTCGCCCTCCGCGGGCGCGATGGGCGAGCCGTCGGTTACCCCTCGTAGATCTTCTTCATCTCGGCCTCGGCCCACCTGACAGCGGCCTCGGGCGCCATGCCCTGGACCGCCTTGGCGTACATGTCGACGATGATGTACTTCGAGTACGCCTCCGTCGCCCTGGCCGACGAGGGCCCCGGATAGCCGAACATGCGCGAGGCGCGGGCGGCCGTCCGGTACCCCTTCATCGCGTCGTCGACCTTCTCCCACATGGGGTGATGCTCCCAGTAGCTCGTGGCGCCGACGTTGAAGCCGGTCTCGACCTCGAACCACTTGCCGAACTGCTCCTTGCCGTGAAGCCACCGGAGGAACTCCTTCGCCGCCTTCTGCTGCTTCGAGTATTTCATGAGCGCGTGGGAGAGCGTGACGTGGTAGGCGGGGGTCGGCTGGGGGCCGTCCGGGATCGGGAAGTGGGCGATGTCGCTGACCATCGGCTGGCCACGCTCGTCCCGGATCTTGTCCGGATTGCGCTTGGCGAAGATGTAGATGGACGCGCCGTTGAGGGTCGCGCTGATCTCGCCCGCGTGGAAGGCGCGGTTGTTGTTCGTGTCGTCCCAGGCGAGCGCGCCCTCGTCGCACGTCTCCTTCCAGAACGCGACCATCCACTTCACGGACTCGAGCGTCCCCCGGGAGTTCAGGACCACCCGCTTGCCGGTCGCGTCCGTCTCGGCGCCGCCGAAGGCCCAGAGGAGCGGGTACGACCAGGCCGGCGCGTCGCCGAAGGTGTGGGCGAGCGTCTGGCCGATCGGCCGGCCCTGCTTCTTGAGCAGGGCACCGATCCGCCGGTACTCGTCGAGGGTCTTCGGCGGCCGGGTGGCGCCGACCTGGTCGAACCAGGACCGGCGGTACGCGACCAGCAGGCCGACGATCGCCCTCGGCAGCGCGAACCAGCGCTTGCCGTCGCTGGCGGCGGCCACGGCTTGGGGATAGAAGCCCCCCTGGTCCTTCGCCTTCCACTCGCAGAGGTCGGAGACGTCCGCGAGCGCCGACTGGTAGAGGTGCGGCCAGTTGTGGAGCATGAGGACGATATCGGCCCCGGTGCCCGACTGGATCGCGGCCGTGATCCGCGCCTGGAGGTCGTTGGCGTTGATCATCTCGATCTGGATCTCGGTCCGCGTCTGCTTCGCGTACTCGGCGACCTGACGTTTCAGTTCCACGTCCCCCTCGGGCACGAAATCGATCCCCTGAAGCAGGTGGAGCTTCGTGCCCTGCGCATAGGCGGGGGCAACGCCGGCGGCGAGGATCTCCGCCAGGCCGCCCGAGGCGGCGAGGGCCCCGGCGGCCCCGGTCGTCTGCAGGAACGCCCGGCGGCTCGCTCCCGCCGTCGCGACGCGTGGCATTTCATGCAGGGCAGCGGTCACCGTTCCCGGCGTGACTGGGCTGTGTGGTTTCCCCATCTCCGACCCTCCCCGATGTCGCTCCCGAGCAGTCGCAGCAGTCGCGGGCCCACGCGTCCTGGGGGCCGAGCCCCCGGCCGAGCCCTCGCGGGACCGGGTTCCGCGGCAACGAGCCCTGAGCGGGACGCCCCGAGCAAGCCTGATGATAGCAGGCCCGAGGCGCACCGCCCTGCGGGCCCAGCCGAACTGTGTGCTCGTGGCACCCTCCTCGCGTCACTGGGGCATCTTCTCCCGGCTGTGCCGTGAGGGTGGCGCCAGGGGCACCCTCGTGCCGGACGCCTATCTCGCGGCCATGGCCATCGAATCGGGCTGCGAATGGATCACGACGGACCGCGACTACAGCCGCTTCACCGGCTTGCGCTGGAGGCACCCCCTCGCGGACGCCTGAGTCCCGCGGAGACGACCGAGCCCGCGACACGACCGCGATCCGACCAGACCTCCTCTGCCAGGCGGCGCGGACGGCACGATGGCGTTCAGAGTGATCAGCTTCTCACGCGAGCCCGAACAGGCGGGGCACGACCAGCGTGAGCCAGGGGAACAGGATGACCGCGGCGAGACCGATGCAGAGGAAGAGGACGTAGGGCAGCATGGCGCGGGTCACCAGGTCCATGCTCACGTTGGCGATGCCGCAGGAGATGAAGAGCCCGACCCCGATCGGCGGCAGGAAGAGCCCGATCCCGGTGGCGGCCACCACCACGATCGCGTAGTGGATGACGTCGATGCCGAGCTGCCTGACGACCGGCAGGAACGTCGGCAGCAGGATGACCACGGCGGGCAACCCCTCGAGGACCGCGCCGAACAGGA
This sequence comes from uncultured bacterium, assembly GCA_964637755.1. GTDB lineage: Bacteria > Methylomirabilota > Methylomirabilia > Rokubacteriales > CSP1-6 > AR9. The sequence continues at coordinate 2,590 of CAZWXA010000105.1, forward strand.
TGAAGAGGAGCGCCGAGAGCAGCAGGAAGATCACCGGCCCACCGGAGATCGAGGTCATCAGCGCCGCGAGGCGCGCGGGCACCTGCTCCACCGCGAGGATCCAGGCGACGACGGCGGCGGTGCCGAGGAGGAAGCAGACCGCGCCCGTGACCACGGCGCTCTGGATCAGGATTTCGGGGAGCCGGGACCAGCGGATCTCGCGGTAGACGAAGAGCCCCACGATCGCGGCGTAGAAGACGGCGAGCACGGCCGCCTCCGTCGGGGTCACGATCCCGCCGAGGATGCCGCCGAAGATGATCGCGGGCAGTCCGAGCGGGATCAGCGAGTCGCGGAGGCTCCGCCAGACCTCGCGAGCGCTCGTGGGCCTGGCCGGCGCCATCCCGCCCCGCCGCGCGTCGACGTAGATGTAGACCATGATCGCCAGGGCGAGCACGAGCGCCGGGATGAACCCGCCGGCGAAGAGGGCGGCGACCGACACGTTGGCGATCGAGCCGATCACGATCATGAGGATGCAGGGCGGCACCAGGATGCCCATCGCCGACGCCGCCGCGACCACGCTCACGGCCTGCTCGGGCCGGTAGCCCGCCCGGGTCAGCGGGGGGATCATCGTCGAGCCGATCGCGGAGACGTCCGCGATGGTGGAGCCCGAGATCCCCGAGAAGATGTACTCGGCGATCACCACGGCCATCGCCAGCCCGCCCCGCACCCAGCCGACCAGCGCCTGCGCGAGCCGGACCAGGCGGATGGCGATGCCCCCCGTCTCCATGAGGGCGCCCGCCAGGATGAAGAGCGGGATGGCCAGCAGCACGAACGAGTCGACCCCCTGGAAGATCTGCTGGATGACGATCGCCAGCGGGTAGCGGCCGCTCCACGAGAGCGCCAGGAATCCCGCGAGGCCGACGGTGAAGGCCACGGGCACCGCCAGGAGCAGCAGCACGGCAAAGGCCGCGGCGGCGAGCGAGACCATCACGCGAGCAGCTTCGCCAGCGCGCGCCAGGCCGGGGGAAGCGCGAACAGCAGCATGAGTCCGCCGCTCAGGGGAATGGCCAGGTAGATCCAGGACTTCGCGAGCCCCATGACCGGCGTCTGCTGGAACCAGCCGAGCTCCACGAACACCCACCCCTGCCAGACGAGGACGCCCGCGAACAGCATGACGGCGAGGAACCCGAACAGCTCCGCGGCCGCCTGCGCCCGGGACGAGAACCTGTCGACGGCCAGGTGGAGCCGGAAGTGCGCGTGGCGTCTGACGCCGGCCGCGGCGCCGAGGAAGACCATCCAGACGAAGCAGGCCCGGGCGACCTCGTCGTACCAGGTGAAAGTCCGGGCCAGGACGTAGCGGGAGAAGACGCCGAGGAAGACGTCGACGGAGAGGACGACCATCAGGACGAGGCAGGCGCCCTCGACGAGGTTGCCGGCCAGCCTCTGGAGCATGCCCTTACAGCGCGGCCCGGGCGGCCGCCGCCAGCCGGTCCATGAACTCCTTCCCCACCCGCGCGGTCACCGCCTGGTACACGGGGCCCATCCGGTCGCGGAACGCCCTGATGTCCTTCACCTCGTTGACCTGCACGCCCGCCTTCTTCATGAACTCGAGGTCCGTCCGCTCCTTCTCGACCTCGATCTTCCGGTGGAGCGCGCAGGCGGCGCGGGCGGCGTCGTCCACGGCGCGGCGGAGGTCCGGTGCCAGGCCCTGGTAGACCCGGGCGTTGACGAAGTAGGCGATGGGCGGGTAGGCGTGCCGCGTCAGCGAGTAGTACTTCGTGACCTCGTGGAACTTGTCCGAGACGAGGCTGAAGCTCGGCAGCTCCATCCCGTCCACCGTGCCCTGCTTCATCGCGAGGTAGACCTCACCCCACGGCATGGGCACCGGATTGGCGCCGAGCGCCTTCATCAGGCCGATGTAGGTCGGCGATTCCTGGACACGGATCGTCTGGCCCTTCATGTCGTCGGGGACGAAAATGGGGCGCTTGTTGGACATCATGTTCCTGAACCCCCAGCCGCCGCCGAAGCAGAGGCCCTTGACGCCACGGCTCTCCATCTTCTTCAGCAGCTCCTGGCCGATCGGGCCGTCCATCACCTTCCAGACCTGTTCGCGGGTCGACCAGAAGAACGGCAGGTCCAGGGCCTGGTAGAGCGGCTCGAACATCCCCCCGATCGGCGCGCTCCCGATCGACGAGACGTCGATGGTGCCGAGCTGCACCCCCTCCAGGTGGGCGGCCTCACCGCGCGCGAGCTGGTTGTTGATGTACACCTCGACCTTGATCTGGCCCCGCGAGCCCGCCGCGGCGGCCCGTGCGAACTCGTACGCCGCGTCGTTCGTCGGATTACCCGGGCCGACGCCGGTGCCGAACTTGAGGACGACGAGCGGCTCCCCCGCGGTCCCCGCCGCCGAGGCCAGGAGCGCCAGCACCATGAGACTGCCCGTGAGCCTTCGCGGAAGACGCATGCCAGCCCTCGCGATCTTCGAAGGGGCAACCCGGAATGGTCGTCCGTGGCCCGCCCCGCCTGTCGTTCACCGCCGTCGCTCTCGCGCGCCGAGCGCGCCGCGAGACTCTCACCCGATCGCACACACTCTAAATGATCTGCTCCGTCC
>CAZWXA010000105.1:5279-10662 GCA_964637755.1 uncultured bacterium
GGAGTACCCTGACGGCATGGGAACGATTCCCTCGCGGCTGGCGCCGGCCGCGCTGCTCGTCCTGATCCTCGCGGGCGGCACGCCGATGTCGCGCGCGCTCGATCAGCTCGAGGGCGCGACCATGCGCCCGGTGCCGGTCGCGCCGCAGCGCACCACCCCGCGCCCGGAGATGATCTGGGTGCCCGACCGATACATCCAGATGCCGGGCGCGGCCGACACCGTCCACGTCCCGGCCCACTGGGAGCGCCCTCTCTCGCCCGGCGAGTTCCACGTGCCCCCGCTCCTCGTCTGCGAGCCCGCCACCGGCGCCTGTCAGCTGAGCCCGGCCGGTGTGCGGGGCCCGGCCGACCAGCGCCCCGGCCCCTGAGGGACTGCGAGCGCCACCCGACTGGTGCTCGCCGGTTCGGACCGGACGACAGCAGCGGGAGTATAGGGGCGCCCGCCGCAAGGGGTCAAACGCCGCGTGTCGGTCTGCCCCGTGACGTGTCCCGGCCGACGGTAGAATACGAGGGCGCCCCGGGGGGCGACGGGAACTGAGCGCCACGGCGCCTTCCCCGGCCGGCGCGGCGGGTCACGGATCCGCCGAACTCATCTCTCGATCGGGAGGACGGACACGTGACCGAGAACCAGCTGACCCCGCGTCCCTACACGATCCGCGTCGGCGACGACGTGCTGGCCGACCTCCGCGCCCGGCTCGAGCGGGTGCGCTGGCCCGACGAGATCCCCGGCGCGCCGTGGCGCTACGGCACCGACCTCGCCTACATGAAGGAGCTCGTCGCCTACTGGCGGGACCGATACGACTGGCGCCTCCACGAGGCCCGGCTCAACCGGTTCCGCCAGTTCACGGTGGAGCTAGGGGACATCGGGCTGCACTTCATCCACGAGGAGGGCCACGGGCCGGCGCCGCTCCCGCTCCTGCTGTCCCATGGCTGGCCCGGCTCGATCGTGGAGTTCGAGACGCTGATCCCGCTCCTCACCGACCCGGCGCGCTTCGGCGGGGACTCCGCCGACGCGTTCACCGTCGTCGCGCCGTCGCTGCCGGGGTACGGGTTCTCGTTCCGCCCGAACCAGCCCCGCCTCGGCGCGGCCGAGATTGCGGATCTCTTCGCCGCGCTCATGACCGACGTGCTCGGCTACCGCCGCTTCGCCGCGCAGGGCGGCGACTGGGGCGCATTTGTCACCTCCCTGATGGGCGCGTCGTATCCGGACCGGCTCGCCGGCATCCACCTGAACATGCTCGCCGTGCGGCGCGATCTGACGCCGCCGGCTCATCCGACCGACGAGGAGCGGGCATATCTCGACGAGCTGCAGCACTGGGTGCACGAGGAGACCGGGTATCAGTGGATCCAGGGGACGAAGCCCCAGACCCTGGCCTACGGGCTCAGCGACTCGCCGGTCGGCTTGGCGGCCTGGATCGTCGAGAAGTTCCGGGCGTGGAGCGACTGCGGCGGCAACCTCGAGCGCCGGTTCACGAAGGACGTGCTGCTGACCAACGTGATGCTCTACTGGGTCACGGGCGCGATCAACTCGTCGTTCTGGCCGTACTACGCGCGCCACCATCAGGGTTGGCCGCTCGCCGAGGGCCAGCGCGTCACGGTGCCGACGGCGCACGCCTCCTTCCCGCGGGAGATGCTGCATCCGCCGCGCGCCTGGGCCGAGCGGGTGTACGACATCAGGCGCTGGACCCGGATGCCCGCCGGCGGCCACTTCGCCGCCCTGGAGGAGCCGGACGCGCTGGCCGCGGACATCCGCGCGTTCTTCCGCGACCTGCGGTGAGGGAGACTCGCCCCGGGGCCGCACCGATGCGAAGCCGAGCCGGACCCTCGAGACCCACGGAACACTGATGAAGCGCCCGACGGGCAGGAGCCGCGCCGGCACCCGGCGGGCCGCCGGGCTGGCGACCCTCGCGCTCGCCTCGCTGCTCGCGGCGGGGTGCGCCACCGCGCAAGCTCCCCGGAGCGCCGCGACGGACGGCTGCGCCGCCCGGGCGCGGTTCCTGCCGGTCGACTTCGGCCCCGACGGCGAGCTGGCCGACGCCCGCCAGGTCGATGCCCTGCTTCACCAGATCGTCGGCGGGAGCGTGGAGGAGGTCTTCTTCCTCATCCACGGCTGGAACCGGACGCCCCACGCGCAGGAGGACGAGTACCGGGACTTCCTCTGCGACGTGTCCGCGAGCGCCCTCCCCGGCCGGGGCGACCGGCCCGCCCGGGTCCTCCTGGTGTGCCTGTTCTGGCACGCGACGTCGGGCGTGCCGCTCCCCGAGGTGTGGCTCCTGCTGCCGGTCACGTACCCGCTCGTTCGAGAGCAGGCTGACGCCTTCGCGCGAGGCGGATTCGGCAAGCTGCTGGGAGCGATCGGCGATCGCCTGCTCCCCACCGCCGCCGAGCCGAGCTCCGCCGGGGGCAGCGGGGCGCGGCGGGTCGCGCTGCATTTCGTCGGGCACAGCCTCGGCGCCAGGGTGCTCGTCAAAGGGCTCGCCGCCTTCGTCTCGGACGCGCCGCGCGATGCCGTCCGGCTCTTCGCTGGCGCGGACGGCGTCCACGTCGTGCTCCTGAACTCGACCGTGTCGGCGGACGCCCTCGAGTCGGCCCCGGCGCCCAGGGCCGCGAGCGACCAGCTCTCGCGGGCGCCGGCGCCCCGGTGGGACGCCATCCGGTCGCTCGTGTTCCTCAACGTGTTCCTCCCGGGGGACTGGCTCAGCCGGTACCTCTACGCGGCCGGTTCGGTGCTGACGCGCGACCGCGTGACGTGCGGGCTCGGGGCCTGCGCCCTGAACGGCTATCCGGTGCTCAGCGTGCGGGAAGACGGCTCCTTCGAGGACGCCGCGGGGCTTCGGGCGAGGACGCCGTTCGTGAACGTCGACGTCAGCCGCTTCATGTCCGGCCACAGCAACAACTACAACGCGCGGGTGGCCGGCCTCGTGGGCCGGACGATCCGGCTCGGCCGCGCGCTCCTGCTCGCGAGCCGGGCCACCGACGAGTCCGATGGGGGCGATCAGGCCTGCGCCCTCGAGCGCCTCGACGCGGCGATCGAGCTGATGCCGGACCTGGCGTGGGCGCGCGAGGCGAGAGCCGGGCTCCTCATCGCGCAGGGGGGCTCGCCCCAGGGCTCGCCCCCGCCGTGCCGTGGCCGGGGGGCCGAGTAACGGACGCCTCGCCCCCACCACCGTGGAGGCGGGCGGGCCGAGGGGAGCAGGCGCCGGCGGATCGGCCGCCGGCCCCCGCGCCTGGAGGGCGGTGAGACGCCTCGGAACCGGGGCCGCCGCCGCGATCTTCGTCCTCTTGACCACCCTTCTCGCGCTGCGTGCCGCCTCGGGCGTCGCCGGCAAGTCCGCAACGGTCGACGAGCCCCTCCACCTGGTCGCGGGGTACCTGCACCTCGCCGACGGGGAGTTCCACCTGAATCCCGTGCACCCCCCTCTGATCAAGATGCTCGCCGCGCTTCCGCTTCTCGCCATGGAGGTCCGCCGCCCGCCGCTCCCCGAGCGCTGGGACCGCCTCTCGACCGACCACCGCTTCGTCCACGATTTCCTCTACCGCGCGAACGATGCCGATCGGCTGCTCGCGCGGGGCAGGTTCGCGGTGCTCCCGCTGGCGCTCGTCCTGGGCTTCTTCGTGTTCCTGTGGGCCAGGCGCCTCTTCGGCCTCGGCGGGGCCAGCCTGGCCCTCGGCCTCTACAGCTTCGATCCCAACGTCCTCGCCCACGCGCCCCTCGTGCACACGGACATGGGCGTCACGTGCTTCCTGTTCGCCAGCACGTACTTCGTCGCCCGCCTGCTGGAAGACGGCGTGAGCGTCCCGCGCGTGCTCCTCGCGGCGCTCGCCTGGAGCCTCGCCATGGCGAGCAAGTTCTCGGCCGTGTGGACGGCTCCGTGGCTCGTCGTCCTGGGCGCCCTCGTCGTCGCGTCACGGCATCCGCTGGCGCTCCTCATGCCGTGGCGCACTCCCCTCACCGTCACGCGGCGCACGCGGAAGCTCCTGGTCGTCCTCGCCGTCCTGCTGGTCATGGCCGCGACCGCGTACGCCATGATCTGGACCGTGTACCTGTTCCGGTTCGATGCCGGGATCGATCCGGGTTACGAGTACGTCCGCCCCTGGGAGGAGGTCGTGAGGGCCCACTCCCGGGCCAACACCCTGATCGTCTGGGCGCGGGACCACCGACTCCTGCCCGACGCGTACCTGTATGGCCTGGCCGCCGTCTCGGGCTCGCTCGGACGCCCGTCCTTCCTCATGGGCGAGGTGTCCGAGCGAGGGTGGTGGCACTACTTCGCCGTGACGTTCCTCCTGAAGACACCGCTCGCGTTCCTCCTCATGCTCGCCCTGGCGCCGTTGGCCCTCCGGCCGTGGTGGCGGACCCGGCCGCTGGCCCTGGCGTGCCTGCTCGTCCCTCCGCTGCTCTACTTCGCGGTGGCCAGCGCGAGCCGGCTCAACATCGGGCACCGCCACATCCTCCCGATCTACCCCTTCCTGTTCGTCCTGGCCGGGGCTCTGGTGCCATGGTGCCTCCGGCAGCGGGCGATCGTGCAGGTGGCGGCCGGCGCGGCGGCGCTCTGGTACGCGGGCGCGTCGGCCTCGATCGCGCCGCACTACCTGGCGTACTTCAACGAGCTCGCCGGAGGGCCCGACAACGGCTACCGGTACCTCGTGGACTCGAACCTCGACTGGGGACAGGATCTCAAGGGCCTCAAGCGCTACATGGACCAGCACGGCATCGAGCGCGTCTGGCTCAGCTACTTCGGCACCGCCAGCCCGAGCTACTACGGGATCGCCTACAACTACCTGCCGAGCTGGGCCGTGTTCGAGCCGGATCCCGAGAAGAAGCCGACGCCCTGGGTCGCCGTCAGTGCGACGAACCTCTGGGGTTACCTGCTCGGCAGCCCGGAGTACATGAGGGCGCTCAGGACCCGCCCGCCACGCGCGAAGATCGGCTACTCGATCTTCCTCTACCGCCTTCACGCCAGGTCGTGCGGGAGCGGAGAGCCCTGGCGACAGCCCGACTGCCCGAGCCCGGAGGATGACGATCGCAGCCGGCCGGCGCTCACCGTCAGGGACACGTTCCGGCTCATGGCGGAGCGGTTCCGTCCTGACCAGGCGCCCGGGCTCGACGCGACGGTGCAGTTCGACATCGGCGGCGGCGAGGGCGGCGGCACCTGGCACGCCGTGATCAGGGACGGAACGTGCCGGGTGGCCGAGGGCCCCGCGTCGACTCCGACGCTCACGGTCCAGATGACGGGCCAGGACTGGCTCGACATGCTCGCCGGCGAGCGATCGGGGCACACGCTCTTCATGACCGGCCGGCTCCGGCTCAAGGGGAACATGTGGCTCGCGGTCAAGCTGCGGTCGTTCTTCCAGACCGAGGACGAGACGCAGGATCTGGAGGCGGG
>CAZWXA010000106.1:0-6096 GCA_964637755.1 uncultured bacterium
CGACAGGACCCGTCCGCCTCTCGGGTGATCCGTTCATGAATGGTCCGGGCTAGCGACGCCGCCGCGATCGGCGCGGGCCCTCGCCTGCACGGCGCGCCGCCCACGCACCTCACGTTCGACGCGCTGACCGCGGTCGGCCTGCCGCACGCGACCACGACGCGACTCTGCCCGACCACCCCTGTCGGAGCCGCGACGGGGCCCTTCAGCGTCGAGGCGAACGAGACGCTGGCCGCCGCCGGTGTCCGCGGCCGGGTGGCCTTCGCGCGCCAGGTCCACGGCACGGGGGTCGCCCGCGTCGTCGCCGGCGGATCGCAGGGCGAGGCGGACGTGCTCGTCACGACGACCCCCCTCGTCCCCCTCGCGATCGTGACCGCGGACTGCCTGCCGATCGTTCTCCACGACCCTCACTCGGCCGTCCTCGCGGTGGCCCACGTGGGGTGGCGCGGGACGGTCAAGCGGGCCCCTCGCGCCGCGGTCGAGGCGCTCGTCGAGCTGGGTGCCCGCCCCTCGAGGATCATCGCCACGATCGGCCCGTCGATCGGGCCGTGCTGCTACGAGGTCGACGAGGTCGTGGTCGAGGCGCTCGCCGCAGCGTTCACGACGGTGGACGCCTGGGTGACGCCCGTGGCGGGCGGAGGGGGCGATGCCGCTGCGAGCCCCGGCCCGGGCCGGGGAGCGGCGCACCCGAGCCGGAGGGAACGCTCCGGGCCGGTGGGGACACGAGGTCGGGGCCGCCGGTGGATGCTCGACCTCCGGGCGGTCAACGAGCACGAGCTGATCGCCGCTGGGGTCGATCCCCGGAACGTCCATCACGCGCGGCTGTGCACCTCCTGCCGGACGGATCTTTTTCACTCGTATCGGCGGGGCAGCCGTGGCCGGCTGGTGAGCCTCGCCATGCTGCCCTCGCTCCCCGCGGGACCAGAGCGAGCGGAGACCTCGGGGCGTGCCGGGGTGGCTCCGCCGGCGCGGGCCGCGTCGCCGCCGCCCGCGACGAGCGGGCCATGACTGTGACCACCCCCGCGATCGTCCTGCGGGCCGCCGGCGCCGCGACGGTGGTGGCGTTCCTGGCCGCCGCCTTCACTCCACTGCCGGCTGTCCTCGCGCGCTGGATGAGCGTGACCCGTGAGCCGGAGCGGGCCGCGGCGATCGTCGTGCTCGGCGCCGACGGGGTGAGGCCCGACGGGACGCTGGGGGCCACCTCGCTCCGGCGCGCCCTTCACGGGATGAGCTTGTACCGGCGAGGCCTCGCCCCGGTCCTGGTCTTCTCCGGACCGGCCTTCGGCACCCGCAGGGCGGAGGCGGCGGTCCGGGCCGATCTGGCCCGCGAGTGCGACGTTCCAGCGGCGGCGATCCTGACCGCATCCCGCGGGCGCACGACCCGGGAGGAGGCGCTGGACATCGACGCGCTCCTCCGGCCGCGGGGCATCCGCAGGATCCTGCTGGTGAGCGACGCGCTCAGCATGACACGCGCAGCGGGCGCGTTCGCGAAGGCCGGCTTCGAGGTCGTGCCGGCGCCGACGGACGGGGTCTTCGAGTTGAGAGGCGGTCCGGAAAACCGTCTCGATCTGGCGCGGGACGTGGGGCTCGCGCTGGGCGGATGGATCTATTACCGGATAGCCGGCTTCCTGTAGGCCGGATTATTCATGAACGCCGGCAACTGGGACCGGACGGGTGGCGCGGCGGGCGGGGCGCCCCAGGAGGCGAGCCGGGGGACCCCACACCGGGCGGGGGTGGCGAGCCGCATGGGGCTGCCCGCCGCGACAGGACCCGTCCGCCTCTCGGGTTGGTCCAGGCTGGGAGAGGGAGGGCGCAGCACATGTTCGTCGCGATCCTGATCGGGCTGACGTCGGCCGGCGCCTGTCTCGCGGGCGCCCGTCTCCTCGGGGTTTCGCGCGCGAGCCTCCTGCCGGCCGGGCTCCGGGCACTCGAGTTCGTGGGGATCTCGACCGCGTTTTTCGTCGTGAACGTCGGGCTCGGCCTGGCCATCATCCTCGCCGTCCGGGGCCTCACGCGCGGCTTCCTGTCCGCGTACGTCGTCGGCGATTCGTCCCTGGTCCTGCTCTCGGCGCTCCAGGGGCTCGTCTTCGAGTGCTGGCGCGAGAAGAGTGGAGCCTCCCGCCGCGCGCGGTGACGGCGCGCGTCGGTCCCTCGTGCTCCTTCCCGGGACGTGTGATCGACCGGGCCTTGCCAGGCGGCGCGTTCGCACCGGCCCTCGCCGCCCCGCAGAGAGGGAACTGCCGGCCGCGGAGACTCCGGCCCCGCCCGCCCGTGCGTCCGGGCGCCCCGGACGCGTGTGTTAGAATCGGCCGGGCGTCACGATGGACGATGTACGGGCCAATCTGGAGCGCGTGCGCGAGCGCATCGCGCGAGCCGCGCAGCGCGCTGGGCGCCGGTCGGAGGATGTCCTGCTCATCGCCGTATCCAAGACCGTCCCGGTCGAGCGAGTCCGCGACGCCATCACGGCGGGCGTTCCCGCGCTCGGGGAGAACCGCGTCCAGGACGCGCGGGAGAAGATCGCCGTGCTGGGGCGGCCGGTGCCCTGGCACCTGATCGGACGCCTGCAGGGGAACAAGGCAAGGGACGCGGTCGACCTGTTCGACGTCGTTCACTCCCTCGATCGTCTGTCCCTCGCGTCCGAGATCGGGCGGCGGGCCAGGCGTCCGGTGGACGTCCTCGTCGAGGTCAACCTGGCCGGCGAGGCCTCGAAGGGCGGGTTTCCACCCACGGAGGTGAAGACGGCGGTCGAGGCGCTCCGGTCGCTCCCGGCGCTGAGAGTCCGCGGGCTCATGGCGATCCCGCCGGCCGAGGCGGACCCGGAGAAAGCCCGCCCCTGGTTTCGCGCGCTGCGAGAGCTGCGGGACTCGACGGGCCTTGCCGAGCTGTCGATGGGCATGAGCGGCGACTTCGAGGTGGCGATCGAGGAGGGCGCGACGATGATCCGCATCGGCACGGCGATCTTCGGCGAACGCGCGAGGCGGGGATGAGCGTCAAGGGCAAGACGGTCGGATTCATCGGCGCCGGCAACATGGGCGAGGCGCTGATCAAGGGCATCCTCGCGGCGAGCCTGGTCCCGCCGGGCTCCGTCTACGCGACCGACGTCCGCGCCGACCGGGCCGCCGAGCTGGGCCGGCGGTACGGGATCCAGATCCTTCCCGACAACCGGCGCCTCGCCCTGCAGGCCGACGTCCTCATCCTCGCCGTGAAGCCGCAGATCATGGACTCCGTCCTCGACGAGGTCGCGCCCGGCGTGACGCCCCACACACTCGTCGTCTCGATCGCCGCGGGCGTGCCGACCGCGCGGCTCCGGCAGCGGCTTCCCGCGGGAGTGCGGCTCGTCCGCGTGATGCCGAACACGCCAGCGCTCGTGCTGGAGGGCGCGACCGCGATCGCCAAGGCGGATGGGCTCCACGCGGGCGACCTCGAGACCGTCCAGGAGATCTTCGGCGCGGTCGGTACGGTCGTCGTGCTCGACGAGGGCATGATGGACGCGGTGACCGCGCTCTCGGGATCCGGACCCGCCTACGTCGCCATCGCGATCGAGGGGCTGGCGGACGGCGGCGTCAACATGGGGCTCGATCGCGCGACGGCGATGACGCTGGCCGTCCAGACCGTGCTCGGCAGCGCGCGGCTCCTGCGCGAGACGGGACTCCACCCCGGCCAGCTCAAGGACATGGTGTCCTCGCCCGGCGGGACGACCATCGCGGGCATCGCCGCGCTGGAGGAGGGCGGCCTCCGCCGGGCCCTCATCAACGCCGTCGAGCGCGCGACCTTGCGCTCGCGCGAGCTTGGACGGAGGCCGTAACGTGTTCGTCTACCGGCTGATCGGTTTCGTGGGCTGGGTGCTCGACGTCTACTCGTGGGTGATCATCGCGGCGGCGCTCATCACCTGGGTGAGCCCCGACCCGCGCAATCCCATCGTCACGTTCCTCCGCCGCGTGACCGAGCCCGTGCTCGAGCCGGTCCGCCGCCTGCTCCCGCCCTGGAGGACGGGCGGGCTCGATCTCTCGCCGATGATCGTCCTCATCGCCATCCAGTTCGTGCAGCGGGTGGTCTTGCCGTCGCTGTTCTGAGTGTGAAGCAATCGACGTCCACGACGACCGGTGGGGGGGCGGGGGGAGCGGCGCTCGCTCCCCCCGACGGTGATCGGGGGGCGGGGACCGGACACCGCGCTGTCTGACACGCCCCGAGGGAGAGCGAGCCATGCGTATCACGGCGCTCGACGTTCGGCAGCAGCAGTTCACGACCCGGATGTTCCGCGGCTTCGATGTGCAGGAGGTGGACGCGTTCCTCCAGGACGTCGCCGAGGACTACGGGGCGGTCCTGAACGAGAACGCGCTGCTCAAGGAGCAGCTCGCCGCGCTCGAGGAGCGCTCGCGCGGGTTCGAGGAGATGGAGAAGACGATGCGCGAGATGCTCGTCGCCTGCCAGCGCATGACCGACGAGGTGAGGGCCAACGCCCAGCGCGAGGCGCAGCTCCTCCTGGACGACGCGCATCTCCGGTGCGAGAAGCTGCTCGACGAGACCAGGGCCGAGGAGGCGAAGATCAAGGCCGAGGTCCAGACCCTCAAGCGGGTCCGGGTGGAACTGGCCGAGGGCATCCGGGCCACCGTCGGGCGCTTCCAGCGGATGGCGGACGCCGAGGCCAAGGACGCCGCGGCCGAGTGAAGCCGCCGTGAGCCGAGGCCAGGACCAGGAGTGAAGAATCCCAGCGCCCGGGGGGGATCGACGTCCGGAGCGCCCGGCCTCGGCGCGGTCCTCCGGGTCCGCGCGCAGCCCAGGGCCTCGCGCGACGAGATCGTCGGCTGGCGCGGGGAGACGCTCCGCCTCCGCGTGAGCGCACCGCCGCTCGACGGGCGCGCCAACGATGCCGTCGCGCACCTGATCGCCCGCGCGGCCGGCGTCGCGCGCTCGGCCGTGAGCATCGTCGGCGGCGAGCGGAGCCGGGACAAGCTCGTCCGGGTCGCGGGCCTCACCGGGGCCGCCCTGAGGGAGCGGCTCGCGGGATGATCCAGCCCGTCCGCTGGTCGGGTGACCGCCTCGTCCTGCTCGATCAGACCGCGCTTCCCCGCGAGGAGGTGGAGCGAGAGTACGCCGCCTGGGAGGACGTCGCGGCGGCGATCCGGAGCCTGGTCGTCCGCGGGGCGCCGGCCATCGGCGTGACGGCGGCCTTCGGAGTCGTCCTTGCCGCGCGTGCGAGCCGCGCCGAGAGCTTCGACGTGCTCCTCGCCGATATCGAGCAGGCGGCCCGAGGTCTCGCCGCCACCCGGCCGACTGCCGTGAACCTCTTCTGGGCGCTCGACCGCATGACGCGACTGGCGATCGCCAGTCGCGGAGCTCCGCTTCGAGCTGTCCGCGAGCGCCTGCTCGCCGAGGCGCAGGCGATCCTGGCGGAGGACCAGGCGGCCAACCGCGCCATCGGGCGGCATGGCGCCGCCCTGCTCCCGACCGGGGCGCGGATCCTCACGCACTGCAACGCGGGCGCGCTGGCGACCGCGGGCTACGGCACGGCGCTCGGCGTCGTGCGCGCGGCTCACGAAGCGGGCAAGGTCGCCCTCGTGTGGGTCGACGAAACGCGGCCGGTCATGCAGGGGTCCCGGCTGACCGCCTGGGAATGCGTGAAGGAGGGGATCCCCCACCGCCTGATCGCAGACGTCGCGGCCGCCTCGGTGATGGCGCGCGGGCTCGTGGACGTCGTCGTCACGGGCGCCGACCGGATCGCGGCAAACGGCGACACCGCGAACAAGATCGGCACCTACGGCCTCGCGGTGCTCGCCAGGCACCACGGCATTCCCTTCTATGTCGCGGCACCGTTCTCGACGATCGACCCCGCGCTCCCCACGGGCGCCGGGATCCCGATCGAGGAGCGGGACCCGTCGGAGGTGCGCGGCGTGGGGGCGTGCCAGACGGCGCCCGACGAGACGCCGGTCTTCAACCCCGCCTTCGACGTGACGCCCGCCCCGTTGATCACCGCCATCATCACCGAACGTGGCGTCTTCCGCCCGCCCTGCGATTTCGCCTGAGTCCTCCGGACCCGCCTCCGCCTGATCGTGGCTGGTTCGCTGCACCCCTGCGGTGTGGGGCCACAGGGTGGTTCCC
>CAZWXA010000106.1:6196-10416 GCA_964637755.1 uncultured bacterium
GGGTGGTTCCCCCTCCGCGAATCTGCGGTACTATCGATGTTCGTGTCCGGGAACCCGACGGGTCCGAGTGGGCGACGCGCGACGTACGTGGAGAACACGCGATGAAGAAATACCAGTTGATGGCCCCAGGTCCGACCCCTGTCCCGAGCCAGGTGTTGCTGGCCATGGCGCAGCCCATCATCCACCACCGCTCGCCCGAGTACGAGGCGCTCTTCGCGGAGGTACGCGCGGGGCTCGCGAAGCTCTTCCAGACCGCGAGCGATGTGGTCCCGTTCGCGTGCTCGGGCACGGGCGCGATGGAAGCGGCCGTCGTGAACACGCTCTCCGCCGGTGACACCGTCGCGGTCGTCCGCGCGGGCAAGTTCGGCGAGCGCTGGGTCGAGATCTGCCAGGCCTACGGCATCAACGTCGTCGAGCTGGCAGCGCCCTTCGGGCAGACGGTTCCGGCCGAGCGGGTCGCCGAGACGCTCCGGCAGGCGCCCTCGATCACGGCCGTGCTCACCCAGCACAGCGAGTCCTCGACGGGCGTGCTGCACGACGTCCGCGGGTTCGCGACGGTCACGCGGAACTCCGACGCGATCCTCATCGTCGACGCGGTCTCGAGTCTGGCCATCGCCGACCTCCAGATGGACGCCTGGGGCGTGGACGTGGTCGTTTCCGGGTCGCAGAAGGGCCTGATGCTGCCGCCGGGGCTCGGGCTCTGTGCCCTGTCCGAGCGGGCCTGGGCGCGGACGAAGACCTCGACGCTCCCGAAGTACTACTTCAACCTCACGCAGGAGCGGAAGTTCGTCGCGAAGAACGAGGCGCACTTCACGCCCGTCGTGTCGATCATCATCGGCCTCCGCGAGGTGATCCGGATGCTCGAGGCCGAGGGGCTCCCGAACGTTTTCAAGCGTCACGCCCGGCTGGCGCGCGCGACCCGCGCGGGCGTCGAGGCCCTCGGCCTCGATCTGTTCGCGAAGGCGGCGCCCAGCCCGGCCCTGACCTCGGTGCTGGCGCCGAAGGGTGTCGACGGCGAGGCGATCGTCGCCGTCTACGCGAAGTCGCACAACATCACGATCGCCGGCGGCCAGGGCGAGATGAAGGGGCAGATCTTCCGCCTCGGGCACATGGGCTACGCGGCCGAGTTCGACGTGATCACCGCCCTCGCGGCCCTCGAGCAGGTGCTGGCGGAGCTGGGCGGGCCGGTCGACTTCGGCTCGAGTGTGAGCGCCGCCCAGAAGGTCTTCGCCGAGAAGCCGTGAAGACGGTCCTGGTTACCGACGGGCTCTCCCCGGTCGGCGTGGACCATCTGAGGAAGGAAGGGCTCGACGTCGAGGTCGTTCCGACCCTTCCCGAGGCCGAGCTGTGCGCGCGGATCGAGGGCGCGCACGGCCTGATCGTCCGGAGCGCCACGAGGGTCACCAAGACGGTCATCGCGGCCGGCCGTGAGCTGGTGGTGATCGGTCGCGGAGGGGCTGGCGTCGACAACATCGACGTCGACGCCGCGACCGAGCGCGGCATCATCGTCATGAACACTCCGGGCGGCAACACCATCGCCGTCGCGGAGCACACCATCGGGCTTCTCCTGGCGCTCGCTCGCAATCTGCCCCAGGCCTACCGGGCACTGAAGGCGGGGCGCTGGGAGAAGACCCGGTACGCCGGCGTCGAGCTGTACAACAAGGTGCTCGGTATCGTGGGGCTCGGGCGCATCGGCTCCGAGGTCGCCCGCCGGGCGCTCGGCCTGTCGATGAAGGTCGTCGCGTACGACCCCTACCTCACCCGCGACGCGGCGGAGCGGCTCGGCGTCGACAGCGTGGAGATGGACGAGTTGTTACAGCGCTCCGACTTCATCTCCGTCCACACCCCGCTCACGACGGACACCAGGAACTTCATCGGCGAGGCGCAGTTCGCCCGGATGAGGCCGGGTGCGCGGCTGATCAATTGCGCGCGCGGCGGCGTGGTGAACGAGGCGGCGCTGGTCGCCGCCATCAAGGCCGGGCGGGTGGCGGGGGCCGCGCTCGACGTCTTCGAGACGGAGCCGCTGCCGCCCGACCATCCGCTCCTCGGCCTCGACCAGGTCGTGGTGACTCCGCACCTGGCCGCTTCCACCGAGGAGGCGCAGTCGACCGTCGCGCTCGCCATCGCCGAGCAGGTCGCGGCCGTGCTCGTCCGGGGCCTGGTCGTGAACGCGGTCAACATGCCGTCCGCCGACGCCGAGACGCTGCGCGAGCTGGCGCCCTATCTCGCCCTGGCCGAGCGCATGGGCGCGTTCCTCGCCCAGCTCTGCGAGGGCCGCATGGCCGAGGCGCGGCTCACCTACGCGGGCGAGCTGGCGGATCGGCCGACCGACGCCCTGAAGCTCGCGTTCCTCAAGGGGCTCCTGAACGTGATCCTCGAGGAGCGGGTGACCGCCGTCAACGCGCCCCTCGTGGCCCGGGCGCGCGGCCTCCGCGTGACGGAGACCTCGACGTCCGAGAGCGAGGAGTTCGCGAGCCTGCTCGGGGCCACGCTTGCCACCGATCGTGGGGAATGGAGCGTGGCGGGCGCCCTCTTCAAGGGGCGGGAGCCGCGCCTGGTGCGGATCGACAGCTTCCCGCTCGAAGCGATCCCGCAGGGGTGGATG
This sequence comes from uncultured bacterium, assembly GCA_964637755.1. GTDB lineage: Bacteria > Methylomirabilota > Methylomirabilia > Rokubacteriales > CSP1-6 > AR9. The sequence continues at coordinate 8,802 of CAZWXA010000106.1, forward strand.
CTCGTGTTCGCCAACCTCGACGTGCCCGGCGTCGTCGGCCGCATCGGAACGCTCTGCGGCCGTCACAACATCAACATCGCGGGCATGCAGCTCGGCCGGGAGCGGCGCGGCGGGCGCGCGGTCTCGATCCTCAATCTCGACGACCCCATCCCCGCCGCCGTGCTGGACGAGATCCGCGCCATGCCGGACATCGTCATGGCCAAGCTGGTCACGCTGTAGCCCTGAGCCCGTGAGCGGCATCCAGCTCCCGAAGGGCGCCAAGCTCTACCTGCCCGACGAGGCCGCGCGCAAGCGCCACGTCGAGGAGCGACTGCTTCGCGTCTTCAGGGCCTGGGGCTACCGCGGGATCGTCACTCCCTCGTTCGAGTACTTCGACGTGCTGTCGCTCGGGACCGACGTCGAGTTACAGGAGAAGATGTTCAAGCTCGTCGACCGGGAGACCGGGCGGCTCCTGGCACTCCGGGCCGACGTCACGCCGCAGATCGCACGCATCGTGGCCACGCGGCTCCGCGACGAGCCCCGGCCGATCCGGCTCGCCTACCTGAGCAACGTCTTCCGGTACGAGGACCCGCAGGTCGGCCGGTACCGCGAGTTCTACCAGGCGGGCGTGGAGCTGGTGGGGCTCGAGAAGCCCGAGGCCGACGCCGAGATGCTCGCGATGACGGTCGAGGGGCTTCGCGCCCTCGGGCTCCACGACTTCCAGATCGACGTCGGCCACGCGGGGTTCCTGCGCGGTCTGCTCGACGAGGTCGAGACAGACCGGCCGCACGCGCGCGATCTTCAAGCGGCGCTCTCACGCAAGGACGGCTCGGCGCTGGCGCGGCTCGTGGCCGAGGTCGCGCCCGCCCCCCACGTGGCCGAGGCCCTGCTCGCTCTCCCGACCCTCGTCGGTCGCGACGACGCGCTCGCCCGGGCGGGCCGCCTTGCGCGGAACGCCCGGTCCGAGCGGGCGCTCGAGAACCTGTCGGAGGTGTACCGGCTGGTGAGGCTCTACGGCCTCGCCGACGCCGTCATCCTCGATCTCGGCGAGGTGCGGGGCTTCGATTACTACTCGGGTGTGCATTTCGAGGCGTACGTGGCCGGGCTCGGCGCGTCGATCGCGGGCGGCGGGCGCTACGACCGGATGCTCGGGCGCTTCGGGTACGAGTGTCCGGCGACGGGGTTCGCGTTCGACGTCGGCCGTGTCCTGCTGGCGATGGAGACGCAGGACGTCGAGGTGCCTCTCGCGGGCCCGCGGTTCTTCATCATCGACTTCACGCCCGAGAAGACGGCCGCGCTGTCACTGTCACGGCGCCTCCGCGACCTCGGCGCGTCGGTCGCGCGGGACATCATCACCCGGGGGCTCGACGAGTCGATCGCGTACGCGCGCCAGCAGCGGGCGAGCCGCGTCCTCGTGGTGGGCGGGCCGAACGCCGCCGCCGGCCAGCTGCGCGACATCGACCTCGAGACCGACGCCGAGCGCGCCCTGTCGATCGCGGCCGTCCTCGAAGCCCCCGCCCGCTACTTCCCCGCCGGCGCCTTCGATGCCTAACATCATCGTCCTCGGCTCGCAGTGGGGCGACGAGGGCAAGGGGAAGGTCGTCGACGTCCTCACGCCCTATGTCAACGTGGTGGT
>CAZWXA010000107.1:0-3564 GCA_964637755.1 uncultured bacterium
GCCGAGGTCGGGACGAAGCTGATCTTCGAGAACGAACGGATCAAAGTATGGGAGTTCGTCGAGCTGAAGGATCCCCCGCCGACGAAGACTTGACTTGCCGCACGGAGTGACAGATTCTCGGGCGCACCGAGCCGTCCCGTGGTGTCCCGTGCCGGCCGGAGCGCGCGCGTCTCATGGGCCGGTCCGTGCCAGCGCCCACGGTCTCACCGACCCGAGGACGACGTCGAACGAAAGGAGGGAAGAGCCGACCGTAGTGGCCGCATGATTCGTCGATCGGCGTCGCCCCGCAACGCCATCTCGTACGGCTGGTTCATGAGGAGGAGTTCCGATGACGCTATTTCGCTTGGTGTGCTTGACACTGCTCGCGCTGGCTGTCGCCTCATCACCCGCGTTCGCCCAGGGCGACGCCGCCTGCCAGAACGTCGTGCCGCCCTCGCCGTGGGGGCCGCAGGACCAGACGGGCGCGACCAACCGGGTCACGCCCGCCGTGACCAAGGCCGCCGCGGCCGAGATCCAGGAGGGAAAGGTCGTCCCGATGTCCTACATCCTGAAGGACGGGGTGCCGCTCTTCGGGACGCGGTTCGCCAAGACGGTGCTGACGGCCCACTCGCTCGCGCCGGGTGCCTCGTTCGGTGAGAACCAGCTGACCTACATGGAAGACACCTGGCTCGCCCAGAGCCACGTCGGCACTCACCTCGACGGCCTGGGCCACATCGGCCGGAGGGACTGCTACTTCAACCAGACGCAGATGGGCAAGTTCATCACCCAGAACGGGATCAACAAGCTCGGGCTGGAGAACCTGAAGTCGTTCGCGACCCGCGGCGTGCTCATCGACATGGTCCGGCACTACCAGTCGGGGAACCGACTCAAGTCGAACCCGACGTGCGGCAAGCCGTGCCTGGACAAGGGCACCCAGATCACCGCCGGTGACCTCCAGGGCGCGCTCCGGATGACCGGCACCACGCTCCGCGAGGGCGACATCGTCGTCATCCACACCGGGTGGGGGCGTCTGTTCGAGATGTTCCCCAAGGAAAACGCGCTGTACAACTCCGGCGAGCCGGGCATCACGAAGGACGCGGCGCAGTGGCTCGTCCAGCAGAAGGTCGTCGCCGTGGGGAGCGACACCTGGGCCGTCGAGGTCATCCCGGGCGAGGATCCGAAGGAAGCGTTCGTCATCCACAACATCCTGATCACCGACAACGGCATCCACATCATCGAGAACGTCCGCACTGACCTGATGGCGGACGAGGCCAGCCGGACGGGCCGCACGACCTTCTTCTTCCAGATGACGGTCCCGCGGGCCTACGGCCTGACCGGCAACTTCGTCGGCATCGACGGCATCCGCTAGCCTTCGGTCGTGATGAAGCGCGTCGCCGCCCTTGCGATCTGTCTGATTGTTGCAGGGGCGGCGACCGCGTCGCCGGCCGGGGAGCGCCGGTACACGATCGGGTTCGCCAACCTGACGGAGGCCCCGGAGGCGACCCTCGAGGCCACCGGGTTCACCGGCGAGCAGGTGCGGGAGGGCTTCGTCCTGGCCGCGCGTTTCCTCCCCGCCGATCTTCTCTTCTACGATAATCACCGGGACCGCCGCCTGGCGCTCGCGAACGCCGAGGCCGCCATCGGGGCCCGGGTGGACCTCTATGTCCTGTACAGCGACGACCCGGCGGCCAACGCCGCGATCGCTGCGCGCATGAAGCGGGCCGGCATCCCCGTGCTCGCGATCAACTACCCCGTGCCCGGGGCGCCGCTCTACACCGCCGACAACGTCGAGGCCGGCCGGGTCGCCGGCGAGGGACTCGCGGCGTTCGTGGAGCAGAACTGGGCTGGACAGAAGATGGTCGCGGCGCTGGTCGGCAACTGGTCGCGCCGCGACGATCGGCTGGCTGATCGCGCGAAGGGGGTCCGCGAGGCGCTCCTGCGGCACCTGCCGGCGCTCAGGATCAGCCAGGTGGAGACGGCCGAGGTCGGGCGGTTCGCCTCGGCCAACCCGGCCGCGAAGCTGCTCGTCGCCGCCATGTCCGACCCGGTGGCACTCGCGGCCAAGCAGGCGCTCGAGAGCGCCGGGCGGGCCTTCGACGCGGTGATCGTCAGCCACGGGCTCGACCGCAGCCTCCACGGCAACCAGAACGACCGGCGCGAGATCGACCCGAACAACCGCGGGAGCATCATCCACGGATCGGTCGCGTTCTACCTCGACCGCTACGGCTACGAGGTTCTCCCGCTGGCGCTGCGCATCCTGCGCGGCGAGCGGATCCCGGACCGCACGGTCACCCCCCACCGGCTCGTCACGGCCGCCAACGTCTGGCGCGAGTACCCGCCGTCCGACATGCAGTAGCCCGCCGCCGGGCGAGCCGCCATTCCCCTCGCAGTCCGGTCAGCTCACCTCGATCCGACGGTCCTGGCCGGCACGGTCAACGACCGGCGGCTGGCTCCGCGACGAGGACGGCATCGGCCCCGGGCGCGCCCGCGGTCGGCGAGGCGGTAAACGCGACCGCGTGCGTGGGGCTGATCGAGACGGACGGGTACAGGCCGAAGGACGCGAGGACTCCGGCCGGCGACGACTGTCCGGCCGCGACGACCCGGTGAGTGCCGGCCGCGGCGGACACGAACACCCCCACCGGGGGACCTCCGCGATCCAGGGCGGCCACGAACGCGACCCGGCCGTCGACCGCGACCGCGGGCCAGGGCCCGAAGTTCGCGAAGCGCCCCCCGCCCGGCGCCTCGGCGCCGACGGCCGCGACGAGCGTTGGCGCGTCGCCGGCGGTCAGGAAGATTCCCCCCGGGCTCGGACCGTTCTGCACGAGGGCGTGGAAGGCGACCTGGCTCGCGTCGTTCAGGCTCACCCTGTCCGAGAACCTGGCAAAGTAACCGCCGCCCGGCGAGTCGTCTCCGGTAGCCAGGATCTTGCGTGGCCGGACGGTCGGCCCTGCGATGAAGAGTCCGCCGAGCGCGCTCCCGCCGTCGACGATCGCCGCGAACGCCACGAGCCCCTGGTTGTTCAGGCTCGGGGGGCCGAGGCCGGCAAACGATCCGCCGATCGGGGCTGGATCCCCGTGCGCGACGATCTTGACCAGCCCGGCGGTGGACCAGAGGTAGATCGCGTCGATCGTGTCGCGGCCGCGCTGGACCGTCGCCAGGACCGCAACCTGCCCCCGGTCGTTCAGGGCCGGCGCCTCCAGAGCGGCGACGGTGCCGGAGGTCACGCCCTTGGCGGCGGCGCCCGAGAGGACGACCGCGCGTGGCGGGCGTCCCGGACCGGCGAGGAACACGCCCTCGACCGCGCGGCCGCCGGCGAGCGAGGCGTGGAAGGCCACGCTCCCCGCCTCGTTCAGCGCCGGCACCGGGTGCTTGCCGAAGCCCGTGATCGTGCCGGCTCCCGCCACGCGGTCGCCCTCGACAGCGACCTTGAGCGTGCGCCCGCGCCGGGCGAGGAAGATTCCTTCGCCGCCGGCGGCCCGCACGAGCCTGGCATAGAACGCCACCTCTCCGCGGCTGTTCACCGGGGTGACGGCCGGCAGGGATTCGACGCTGAAGCGCTCGAAGAAGCCGCCCGCCGGCGACGGC
>CAZWXA010000107.1:3664-10408 GCA_964637755.1 uncultured bacterium
GGCGCCGCGGCCACGCGCGCCGTCGCCCAGAAGAAGACCGTCAAGATCTCGTTTCTTGGTCCGCTCACCGGCGGCACGGCCTCGAACGGGCTCGGCGGCCGCAACTCGTTCCTCCTGGCGCTCGCGGAGCGGAACGCCGATCCGAGGACGAAGTACCACTACGAGCCCCTCGTGCTCGACGACGAGTGCAAGCCGACCGTGGCCGTCCAGGCCGCGCTCAAGGCGGGCTCCGAGCCCGACCTCGTCGCCTCCGTGTCGCACTACTGCTCCGTGGCGGCCATCGCGACGATCGACACCTGGCACAAGCTCGCCGTGCCGTCGATGGTCTGGGGCGCGGTGCTGCCCGAGATCACCTACGGGCACCAGCACGTCGAGATCACGCGCGTCAACGGCACGATGATCAACCAGAACCAGGTGGCCGCGGATTTCGCCGTGAAGACGCTCGGCTTCAGGACGTTCTCCATCATCCACGACACGACGGACTACGGTCGGGCCCACATGAAGCTCTTCAGCGAATTGTGCGAGAAGGCCGGGGGCCGGATCCTGTCGGTGACCGGGACGGCGAAGGACCAGAAGGACTACGCCGCGGAGCTGACGAAGATCCGGGCCGAGAAGCCCGAAGTGATCTACTTCGGCGGGCTCACGCCCGACGGCGTCCGGATCAAGGTGCAGATGGACCGTCTCGGCCTCCGCGCCCAGTTCCAGGGCACGTCCGGCATCAAGAGCGACACGTTCAACGAGACGGCGGGCCCGTCGGCCGAGGGCGTCTACTGCTTCGCGGAGGGAGCGCCCGTCGAGAAGCTGCCGGGGGGGAAGCGGTTCCTGGCCGCCTACGACAAGGCGGGTTTCAAGGAGCCGCCGGAGGCGTACGGGGCCTTCGCCTACGTGGCCGCGAGCCTGATCGTCGACGCGATCGAGGCCGTCGGCCCGGATCGCGCGAAGGTCGCGGCCCGGCTGAAGCGGACCCGGCAGCCGAGCACGATCATCGGCCCGGTCGAGTTCGACGAGCACGGCCAGAACACGGTGGCCCTCATCACGCGCTACGTGAGCCAGGACGGCAAGTGGGTCGTCTGGGAGGACTCCGAGTACGCGTCCGGCAAGCGCCTGCTGCCGGGCCTCCGGTTCAAGAAGCCCTGAATGCCGCCCCTCGAGGTCCTCCTCCAGCAGGCCCTGAACGGCCTCATGCTGGGGGTGATGTACGCGCTCGTCGCCGTCGGCTTCACGCTCTTCTTCGGCGTGCTCGACGTGATCCACTTCTCCCACGGGGACATCTTCATGCTCGGCGCCTTCGCCGGGCTCTCGCTCACCGCGCTCTGGAAGCTCCTGGGCCTGACGACGCCCCTGCTGGCCCTGCCGCTCACGTTCGCGGGGGCGCTCCACGTGACCGGCGCCATCGGCGTCCTGGCCGAGCGCGTCTGCGTCAGGCCCCTGGCGCGCTCCTCCCCGCTCATGACGCTGCTCGCGACGCTCTCGCTCGGCCTCGTGATCCGGGAGTCCGTGCTCGTCTTCTACCCGCGCGGCGCCGATCCGAAGCCCTTTCCGTCGATGCTGCCCGGCGGCGGGTTCGAGGTGGCGGGGGTGTTCGTCCGGTACGACAACCTGGCGATCCTCGGGATCGGCTTCGCGGCGATGGTCGCCGTCGACGTCTTCGTCAACCGGACGCGGATGGGCGCCGCGATCCGGGCGGTCGCGCAGGACCCCGAGGCCGCCCAGATGATGGGGGTCGACCTCGACCGCACGGTCGACGCCACGTTCTTCATCGGCTCGGCGCTGGCGGCGGTCGCGGGCATCCTCTCGGGCCTCTACTACGGCGAGATCCAGTTCATCATGGGCCTGACCGGCGGCGTCATCGGCTTCTCCGCCGCGGCGATCGGCGGCCTCGGCAACGTGTACGGGGCGATCCTCGGCGGCCTGCTCTTCGGCGTGCTCCAGACGACCGCGGCCGCGTTCATCCCGAGGGGCTCGGAGTTCCGTGACGTCGTCGCCTTCGGCGTCGTGATGCTGTTTCTCGTGTTCAGGCCGACCGGCCTCCTCGGCGAACGCTCGGTGGAGCGCGTCTGAGCGTGCTCGACTCCGGATCGCGCCGGCGATCCCATCTCCGCCGCTCGCCGGTGGACGGTGTGGCACCGGCGCCGACCTTGCCGTCATCGACCGTCCGCTCCCCGCTGTGCGTCCGGCCGACGGTTCCGAGCCGATGCTGACGGTCTGGGCCGTCGAGGCCGGCGTCTTCGTCCTCGTCGTCGCCGCGATCCTCGCCGAGCGGCCCGTCCCGCTCGGTCTCACCATCGCGCTCGTGGTGGCAGCCTGGGGGATCCTTCGCGTCGTTCCGGCGATCCGGCGCGCCCTCGCCGGAGCGTTCGCCCGGCACCGGCGGGCGGCCTGGCTCGGCGGCGCCGTCCTCGCGCTCGCGCTGCCGTTCGCGTTCCGGGCGTCGCCGTACTGGACCTTCGTCGCGACGATGGCGCTCCTCTACGTCGTGATCGGCCAAGGCCTGAACTTCCAGATCGGCACGGCGGGGGTGATCAACCTGGCGGGCGCCGCGTTCGCGGGCCTCGGCGGGTACACGGTGGGGCTCGCCACCGTGAGTCTCGGCGTGCCGCCGGCGGCGGCGCTGCTCGCCGGGCCCCTGGTCGCGCTCGCCGTGGGCGCCGTGCTCTTCGTGCCGATCCTCAAGACGCGTGGCCACTACCTCGCCCTCGTGACGATCGCGTTCGGCTTCATCTTCAATATCCTCGTGAACAACCTGGAGTTCACGGGGGGGCCGCAGGGGATCAAGAACATCCCGACCCTCGCGCCGCTCGGCTTCGCCCTCACCACGCCCGTCCGGCTCCTCGGCGTCGCGCTGCCGTACCACGCCAACTTCTACTACGCCGCGTTGCTGATGGCCGCCCTCGTGACGCTCGGGGCGTGGCGGCTGCACGACTCCTGGCTCGGCCTGGCCCTCAACACGCTCCGGGACGACGAGATCGCGGCCCGGTGCAGCGGTGTCAACGTGGCGGCCCGGAAGCTCGCCGCCTTCTCCATCGGGAACCTCGTCATCGGTCTCGGCGGGGCCTTCTACGCCCTGATGGTCGGCTTCGTGTCGCCTCCGGACTTCGACTTCGGGTACTCGCTCGTCATGCTGTCGGTGATCATCCTCGGCGGGGTCGACTCCGTCGGCGGGGTCGTCCTCGGTGCGTGCCTGCTGATCCCGCTGCCCGAGCGCTTCCGGTTCCTCCACGAGTACCGGCTCCTGCTCTACGGCGTGATGATCGTCCTCGTCCTCCTCTTCCGGCCCCGCGGCCTCTGGCCGGCCCCCGTCAGGCGCTACGGGGTGTGAGCCGGCTGGCCACGCGGGGGCTCACCGTGCGCTTCGGCGGCCTCACCGCCGTGGACGGCGTCACCCTCGAGGTGGAGGAGGGCGAAGCGGTCGGTCTGATCGGTCCGAACGGCTCCGGGAAGACGACCCTGTTCAACGCCGTCACGGGCCTCTACGGGTGGTCCGGCGGCGACGCGCTCGTCGACGGACGGAGCCTCGCCGGCCTCGAGCCCCACGTGATCTGCCGGCTCGGCGTGGCCCGGACCTTTCAGTCGAGCCGCCTCTGCCTCGACCTGTCGGTCCTCGACAACGTGCTGATCGGGATGCGGAGCCACGGGGGCGCGTCCGCGTGGGACGCGCTCCTGCGGCGGCGCCGCTTCCTGCGGGACGTCCGGACGGCCCTCGACGAGGCGCGCCGGCTGCTCCGCCTCTTCAGCCCCGATCTCCCCTCGCGCGGGTTCGACCGCGCCGGGGTCCTGCCCCAGATCGATCGGCGCCGCGTCGAGATCTGCCGCGCCCTCGCGTCGCGGCCCCGCCTGCTGCTGCTCGACGAGCCCTCGGCCGGAATGAGCCCGGGGGAGACCGCGGAGCTGATGCAGGACCTCCGGATCGTCCGGGAGGCCGATCCGCGCCTGAGCGTCGTGATCATCGAGCACGACATGTTCGTGATCGAGAGCGTGAGCCAGCGGGTCGTCGCGCTGAACTACGGGCGGAAGATCGCCGAGGGGCCCTTCAGAGCGGTCGCGGCCATGTCCGAGGTGCGGGAGGCGTACCTGGGCCGGGAGGCGGGCAGCGGTGCTTGAGCTACGCGGCGTCTCCACGCGCTACGGCGCCAACACGCTGCTGCGCGGCGTCACGCTGGCGCTGCGCGAGGGTGAGATCACCTGCCTGCTCGGCCCGAACGGCGCGGGGAAGACCACGCTGATCCGCACGATCCTCGGCTTCGTCCGCCCGGTCGAGGGCACGATCGAGTTCCGCGGCGCGCGGCTCGACGGGCTCAAACCGAACCAGGTGGTCCGCCGGGGGATCGCCGTGGTCCCCGAAGGCCGGCGCGTGTTCCCGCGGATGACGGTGGAGGAGAACCTGAGGATGGGCGCCTACGCCGAGTGGGGCGCGCGGGGACTGCGGGACCGCATGACCGGCGTCTTCGAGCGGTTCCCCCGGCTCGCGGAGCGCCGCGCCCAGCGGGCAGCCACGATGAGCGGCGGCGAGCAGGCGATGCTCGCCATGGGGCGCGCGCTGATGTCGCGCCCCTCCTTGCTCCTCCTCGACGAGCCCTCGCTCGGCCTCTCCCCGCTCCTCGTCGAGCAGCTCTTCGACATCGTGCAGGCGATCAACGGCCAGGGGACGACGGTCTTCCTCGTCGAGCAGAATGCGCGCAAGTCGCTGGCGATCGCCCAGCACGGCTACGTGCTGCAGAAGGGCGAGATCGTCGGCGCCGGCACGGCGGCGGACCTGCGATCCTCCGACGTCGTCCGCCACGCGTACCTGACGGTGTAGCCCGCGCGCCCGTAGGTCTCCTGGCCCGAGGCGCGCCGGTCGGGGGCGATGGCCTCGGAGCGGTCGCTCGAGGACCGCCCGGGTATCGGAGGACCCCGCCCCGCGGTAAACTCGGGCCGCCGCCGCCCGCGCGCCGCGCGGACGGCCGTGTCGCCACGGACGGGGTGGATGCTATGATCCCGTCGGTTCACACCCAATCAACTGGAGGCGCGTATGACCGAATCGAGGTCACGTGTGACGATGCGTACGGTGCTCGCGAGCCTTGTCGTGCTCCTGGCCCTCGCGCCAGCGGGGGTCGGACCCGCTGCCGCGCAGTCGGTCGTCACGGACGAGATGCTGCTCACCGCTCCCATGGAGCCCAACAACTGGCTGATGGCGGGGCGCGATTACGCGGGCACGCGGTTCAGCCCGCTCGCCAAGATCAACGCGTCGAACGTGCGCCTGCTCGTCCCGAAGTGGTCCTTCTCGCTCGGGACGCTCGACGCGCAGAACACGACGCCGCTCGTCCGGGACGGGGTGATGTACGTGACCGCCGCGCATAGCCGCATCTACGCGGTCGATGCGCGCACGGGGCGGATGATCTGGCAGTACGCCCACCCGGTCGCGGAAGGGGTCGGCAAGGTGCTCTGCTGCGACGCCGGGAACCGCGGCGCCGCCCTCTATCAGGACAAGGTGTACTTCGCCACGCTCGACGCCCACGTCGTCGCGCTCGACGCGGCCACGGGCAAGGTGGCGTGGGACACGACGCTCGCCGACTGGAACAAGGCCTACACGATGACGGTCGCTCCGCTCGTCGTGAAAGGGAAGGTCATCGTCGGCATGTCGGGCGCCGAATATCCGACCCGCCTCTTCGTCGAGGCGCTCGACGCCCAGACGGGCAAGCAGGTCTGGCGGCGCTATACCATTCCGGGGCCGGGGGAGCCCGGGCACGAGACCTGGGGTTCCGCCGACTCGGCGAAGTACGGCGGCGCCTCGACGTGGATCACCGGCTCCTACGATCCCGCCCTCGACGTCCTCTACTGGAGCACGGGCAACCCGAATCCGGACTGGGACGGCGTGGACCGCCCGGGCGACAACCTCTACTCCAACTCGACACTCGCGCTGAACCCGGATACCGGCGAGATCAAGTTCCACTTCCAGTACACGCCCCACGACGTCTGGGACTTTGACGGCGTCAACGAGACGATCCTCGCCGACCTCGGCGGCCGCAAGGTCTGGCTCCACGGCGACCGCAACGGGTTCCTCTACTCGATCGACCGGACCAGCGGCACGTTCGTCTACGGCGTCCCGATCTCGAAGGTGAACTGGGCGACGGGGTTCACCCCCGAGGGCCGGCCGATCGTCAACCCGGAGAAGGTTCCCACCTATACCTACGAGGCCAAGGACATCTGCCCGGCCTCGGAGGGCGGCAAGTGGTGGAATCCCATGAGCTACAACCCGAAGAAGGGGCTCGTCTTCGTGCCGAGCCGCGAGATCTGCACGGACATCAAGAGCGCCAGCGGGGAACGCGCGGAGGGCAAGCCCCACTGGGGCATCGGCAGCATCAAGTGGAACAAGGGCTACGGCCAGCTCGTGGCCTTCGACGCGGCCACGGGCGAGAAGAGGTGGGTGGTCAAGGCCCCCTCGCCGTTCATGGGCGGGGTGCTCTCGACCGGCGGCAACCTCGTGTTCACCGGGACCCCGGAGGGCGAGTTCAAGGCCTACCACGCCGACACCGGAGAGGAGCTCTGGTCCTACCAGACCGGCTCCGGCATCTCCGGGAGCCCCATGACCTTCACGCTCGGCGGCAAGCAGTACGTCGCGGTGCCCTCGGGTTTCGGGGGCTGGACGGGGTGGGCGACGATCGGCGGTGGCGGCGCGCCCCACCTGAAGGACAACCGGAAGGGCGGCACGCTGTTCGTCTTCGGCCTCTTCGAGGAGTAGGCGGCGGCCAGCGCGGCCGGCCC
>CAZWXA010000108.1:0-10365 GCA_964637755.1 uncultured bacterium
TGCGCTCTTCAGCTTCACGCTGACCTGGAACGAGTTCATCTACGCGCTGACGTTCGTCTCGCAGACCGCGAGCAAGACCGCCGTCGTCGGGGTGACGGCCGACCTGATCCGGGGCGACATCTACTACTGGGGCTCGCTGATGGCGGGCGCGGTGCTCACCAGCGTGCCGATCGTGGTCTGCTACGTCTTCTTCCTCGACTACTACGTCTCCGGCCTCACCGCCGGCGCCGTGAAGGGGTAGGGAACCGGGTGGCCTCGTGGTCGGCCCGGACGGCTGTGGTATGATCGCGGCGATCTGACGGACGGGCGGGCGGACACATGCCGACACCAACAGAGATTCCGCTTGATGGCCTCCGGGCTTCTGCCGCATCTCGCCGCCGTCCAGGAGCGTTTCCCGAGAGAGTTCCCTCATCGCCATTCCTGACGCGCGCGGCCACGACCCCGATCGGCCAGTTGACCGTCTCGGGAGTTCCCGCCGGAGCGGAGCGACGGGCGGGGCTGCGGTGACGACCCGGGTCGGGCCACTACGTGTTGACCTGGGAGCGGTTGCGTCCTGGCCCCGCCGACGCAGGCGCGGCAGGGAGGAGTGAGAGCCATGGATGTCACGCGGCGTGACTTCGTCAAGGTGTCGGCGAGCGCGGCGGCCGGCACAGCGCTGGGGGGACTGGTCGGGCTCGGCGCCGACCTGGGTCCCGCGGTGGCGCGGGCGCAGGAGCTCCGGATCAAGGATGCCAAGGCCTACCCGAGCGTCTGTCCCTACTGCGCGGTCGGCTGCGGCACGCTGGTCCACACGGTCGAGGGCAAGATCGTCAACATCGAGGGCGATCCGAAGAGTCCGGTGAACGAAGGCACCCTCTGTCCCAAGGGGGCCGCGATCTACCAGCTCCACATCAACCCGAACCGCGCGACCACGGTCCTCCATCGAGCCCCCGGCGCCGCGCGGTGGGAGGTCTGGGACCTCGAGAAGGCGATGGACCGCGTGGCCGAGCTGGTCAAGACGACCCGGGACGAGACGTTCGTCGAGCGCATCGCCGGCGACAAGGTCCAGAACCACACGCTCGCGATCTTCTCGCTCGGCGGGGCCACCATGGACAACGAGTGGAACCACGTCCACCAGAAGCTGATGCGCGGCCTCGGTCTGGTGGCGATCGAGAACCAGGCCAGGATCTGACACAGCTCGAGCGTCCCCGGTCTGGGGGTGCGACTCGGACGCGGCGCGGCGACGACCTTCGCCCGGAATCTCGCCGACGCCGACTGCATCGTCATCGAAGGCTCCAACATGGCCGAGTGCCACCCGGTGGCGTTCCGCTGGGTCATGCAGGCCAAGCTCAAGGGAGCCAAGCTGATCCACGTCGACCCGCGCTTCACCCGCACGAGCGCCATGGCCGACATCCACGCGCCGATCCGCGCGGGCACGGACATCGTCTTCCTGGGCGGGCTCGTCAACTACGCCATCGAGCACGAGAAGTACTTCAAGGAGTACGTCGTCAACTACACGAACGCGGCGACCCTCGTGCGCGAGGACTTCAAGGACACGGAGGACCTGGACGGCGTCTTCTCCGGGCTGGGCGCGTACACCGGCGATCCGCTGAACGGCTTCATCGGCCAGTACAATCCGGAATCCTGGGGTTACCAGCGGGTGGGCGCGACCGGCGCGGGCACTGGCGTGCCGTCGGCCCCGGCGGCGAAACCGAGCGCGCCTCCCGCACGGTCTGGTGGCTCGCCCGCGCCGGCGGCGCCCGGCGGGCTACCCGGGCAGAAGCAGGCGCAGGCCGGCGCTCCAGTCGGCCCGCCGTTCGACGACCTGGTCCGGACCCAGCTCAAGCCCCCGGTGCTCCGCGACCCGACGCTCCAGCACCCGCGCACGGTGTTCCAGGTCCTCCGGCGCCACTTCAGCCGATACACGCCGGAGATGGTGGAGAAGGTCACCGGGTGCCCGAAGGAGACCTTCCTCGCGGTCGCGGAGGCGGTCACCGCGAACTCGGGCCCGGAACGGACGACCGCGTTCTGCTATGCGGTCGGCTGGACCCAGCACACCAACGGCCCGCAGGTGATCTCCTGCTGCGCGCTCCTCCAGCTCCTGCTCGGGAACATCGGCCGGCCGGGCGGCGGCATCCTGGCGCTCCGGGGCCACGCGACGATCCAGGGCTCGACGGACATCCCGACGCTCTACCACTCGATCCACGGGTACATGCCGGCCCCGTCGGTGCGGAAGAGGCATGACTCGCTCGCCGACTACCTCCGGCAGGAGACGCTGCCGACGAGCTACTGGGCCAACATGCCGAAGTTCATGGTCTCGTACCTGAAATCGATGTACGGCTCGGCGGCCACGAAGGACAACGACTTCGGCTTCGCCTGGCACCCGAGGATCAGCGGCGATCACTCCCACATGCCGATGATGGTCGCCATGGCGGACGGCAAGGTGCGGGGCATGTTCGCGATGGGTCAGAATCCTGCGGTGGGCGGGCAGAACGCCCGCCTGCAACGCCGGGCCCTGGCCCGGCTCGACTGGCTCGTGGTGAAGGACAACTTCGAGACGGAGACCGCGGCCTTCTGGCACAACTCGCCGGAGGTCAAGAGCGGGGAGCTGAAGACGGCGGACATCAAGACGGAGGTCTTCTTCTTTCCGTCGGCCCAGGTGGGCGAGTCCGACGGGAGCTTCACCAACACGCAGCGGCTAATCCAGTTCCACCACAAGGCGGCCGACCCGCCCGGTGACTGCCGCAGCGATATCTGGTTCACCTATCACCTGGGCAAGCGGCTCAAGAAGCTCTACGCCGCCAGCACCCTGCCTCGGGACGAGGGATTCAAGGCGCTCACCTGGGACTACGAGCCGGACGGGCCGCCCCCGGACTCGCGCATCAAGGACGAGCCGGACGTCCGCAAGATCCTGAAGGAGATCAACGGCTTCGACACCGCGACCGGCGCCCATCTCCCGAGCTTCGCGGCGCTCAAGGACGACGGATCGACGACCTGCGCGTCCTGGATCTACTGCGGCATCTTCCCCGCGCCCGACACGCTTCGCGCGGCGAGCCGCGATCCCGACCCGCCCGGCGGGCCGGGGAGCCACCTCGGCTGGGGCTTCGCGTGGCCCGCCAACCGCCGCATCATGTACAACCGCGCGTCGGCGAGGCCGGACGGCCAGCCCTGGAGCGAGCGGAAGAAGTACATCTGGTGGGACGGCCAGAAGTGGACCGGCCACGACGTGCCCGATTTCCCCGTCACGAAGGCACCCGGCACGCCGGCGAAGCCCGGGGGCATCGGCCTCGACGCGCACTCGGGAAGCGATCCGTTCATCATGAAGGCGGACGGGAAGGGCTGGCTCTACGCGCCGAGCGGGCTCGTGGACGGGCCGCTGCCCACCCATTACGAGCCGGCCGAATCGCCGGTCCGGAATCCGCTCCACGGGCAGCAGTCGAGCCCCGTGCTGAAGTACTGGAAGCGCGACGATAACCAGCTCGCCACGGCCGGCGACGCCCGTTATCCCCACGTGCTCACGACCTACCGGCTCACCGAGCACCACCTCTCCGGCGTCATGAGCCGCTGGCTGCCCTGGCTCGCGGAGCTCCAGCCCGAGCTGTTCGTCGAGCTGAGTCCCGAGCTGGCCGGGAGCAAGGGTATCGGGAACCTTGACTGGGTGAGGATCAGCACGCCGCGCGGCGTGACGCGCGCCAAGGCGCTCGTGACGCGCCGGATGCGGCCGCTCACGATCGACGGCAAGGTGGTCCATCAGGTCGGCCTGCCCTGGCACTGGGGCTACCAGGGCCTGGTGACGGGCGACGTGACGAACGATCTCACGGCGCTCGTCGGCGATCCGAACGTGTCGATCCACGAGGGCAAGGCGTTCGTGTGCAACGTGGAGAAGGCCTGATGGCGGAGCCGATGGGGTTCTTCACCGACACGACGGTCTGCATCGGCTGCAAGGCGTGCGAGGTCGCCTGCAAGGAGTGGAACCAGCTCCCGGCCACGAACGGGGGCGCCAGCACGCTGAGCGGCCAGAGCTACGACAACACGCGGCAGCTCGACGGGATCCACTGGCGGCACGTGAAGTTCATCGAGCAGTTCAGCCCCGACCGCCGCGAGGGCCGCTGGCTCATGATGAGCGACGTGTGCAAGCACTGCGTCCACGCGGGCTGCCTGGAGGTGTGCCCGACCGGCGCGATCATCCGGACCGAGTTCGACACCGTGGTGATCCAGTCCAGCGTCTGCAACGGATGCCGCGACTGCATCGCGGCGTGCCCGTTCGGCGTCATCGGCACCAACCCGGTCTCGGGGACCGCGCAGAAGTGCACCCTCTGCTACGACCGGATGCAGGTCGGCCTGCAGCCGGCCTGCGCGCAGGCCTGCCCCACCGAGTCGATCAAGTTCGGCACGATCGCGGACCTGCGGCAGAGGGCGAAGGCCCGGGTGGCCGACCTGCGCGGGCAGGGGCAGACCGGGGCCTACCTCTACGGGGAGGACGAGAAGGTCCTCGGGGGGCTCAACTCGTTCTACCTCCTCGTGGACCGGCCCGAGGTGTACGGGCTTCCGTCCCGCCCGAAGATGCCCTCGCGGAATCTCCTGTCCGGCTCGATCTTCTCGGGGCTTGGCGCGGTGCTGGTCGGGCTCGTGGGGCTGCTCGGCTTCCGCAACCGCCGCATGGCGGGGGTCGCCGCGGAGGGCCGCGGGAGCGGGTCGGGCGATGTCTGACACCTTCTTCACCGCGGCGCCGCACTGGCGATGGCTCGTCATCTTCTACTTCTTCGCCGGCGGCCTCGCCGGCGGCAGCTACCTGATCGGGGCCCTGCTCGACCTGTTCGGCGAGGAGGTCGACCGGCCGCTCGCGCGCCTCGGCTACTACGTCGCGTTCCCCTGCGTGCTCCTCGGCGGTGTGCTGCTGATCCTGGACCTGACCCGCCCGGACCGCTTCTGGCACATGCTCGTGATGTCGGAGCGCGGCTGGCCGATGCTCAAGGTCTGGTCTCCGATGTCGGCGGGGTCCTGGGGCCTGGCGGGCTTCGGCGTGTTCTCGCTCCTCTCGTTCCTCGGGGCGCTCGCCGAGGGCGGCTGGCTCCGACCCACACCGTTCCTCGCGCTGCGGCGCGGCGCGCTGGCGCGACTGGTCTCCCTGCTCGGCGGACTGTTCGGCTTCTTCCTCGCGGGGTATACGGGCGTGCTCCTCGCGGTGACCAATCGCCCGATCTGGTCCGACACGACGCTGCTCGGGCTGCTCTTCCTCGTCTCCGCGGCGTCGATCTCGGCCGCGGCGCTGCTCCTGCTCGGGCGCTGGCGGGGCATCGCGTCCTACTCGCTCCGCTGGCTCGCCCGGATGGACGGGTGGCTCGTCGTCATCGAGCTCCTGGTGCTGATCGCCGTCGTGATCTCGCTCGGCCAGGTCGCGACGGTCTGGTTGAGCGCCTGGGGCGCGCTGCTGGTCGTCGGCGTGGTCCTCGTCGGCATGGTGGGGCCGCTGCTGCTCCACTGGCGGCCCGCGCTCCTGGGCGGCCTCGCGACCCCCACCGCGGCGGTCCTCGTGCTGATCGGCGGTTTCATTCTCCGTGTCGTCATCGTGCTGTCCTCAGAGTCGGTGTAGCATCGACCCGCGGCGACTCGCGCTCCTGGCACTCCTGACCGTCGGAGCGGCGGCGTGCGAGAGCCCCGAAGCCACGCGACCGCGTGGCGGCACGGGCGCCGACGTCGGCAACCGCCGGGCGGTGGTCGAGATGCACGAGGGGTCGCGTCCCTTCCACGGGACACCGCTGAAGGCCGCCGGCCGGTAGACACCGCGGCGACGGCGATGACCCTCCCGGACGCGGTGCTCCGGCGCCTCGACACCCTCGCGCGCGCGACCCCCGAGTGGCGATCGTGGGTGGTCCTGGCGCAGGAGACGCTCCGCTCGGCGGCTGATTCCGGGTGGGACTCGATCGAGTGGACGCTCGCGGCGGATCGCGATCCCGCCGCGCCACTGCTTGCCGGCGCCGAGGTCTCGGTGGATCTTCGCCTCGGGCGCGAGTGGGTGGCTCGCCTGTTCGAGGTAGCCTCGCGGGCGGGCGGGAGGCGGACCTCTTTCCTCCGAGTGGCGCTCGACCGGGCGGATTCCGGTCGATTCCTCGAGGCGGCGATCGGTCAGGACCTCCCGGCCGCGGCAGGAGCGTGTCCGGTCGCCGGGATCGAGCCCGGCACGCTGGCCGCTCTGGCGGGGCTGGCTTCCGCGCCGATCCTCCAGGCGTGCGGCCGGCAGCTGGCGGCCCGAGTCCCGGATGATTGGTCCCGCGGGTACTGTCCCGTCTGCGGAGCGTGGCCGACCCTCGCCGAGGTGAGGGGCATCGAGCGGGAGGTCAGGCTCCGGTGTTCGCGGTGCGGCGGCGAGTGGCGGGCGGACTGGCTGCGCTGTCCGTACTGCGGAAACACGGATCACGAGCGCCTCGGATCACTGATCCCGGATACCGGAGGCGAATCCCGCAAGGTCGAGACCTGTCACGCGTGCAACGGCTATCTCAAGACCCTGGCGACGCTGCGTCCCTGGTCGCCGGCCGAGGTCGTGCTCCAGGATCTGGAGACGGTCGATCTCGACCTCGCGGCGCTCGAGCGCGGCTACCGGCGCCCGGAGCGGCCGGCGTTCGCTGTCGCGGTCCGGCTCGTCGATCGACCCGGCGGTCCCGTCGGGCGCGTGCGGCGACTCCTCGGGCGGCGGGCGTGACGACGCGCGGGCGCCGGGCCTCCCCCGGCACCGAGACCGGACCGCCGGGGCGGCCGACCGGCGCTGCCGCGGAGGCGAGGTCCACCGGAACGGAGCTGCGACCGGCAGAGTTCTGCCGGCAACTCCTGCTGGCGGCCGACGCCTCGGAGGGACGGCAGCGCCGCCGGAACCGGGACACCACTCCCGATGCGATCGGCATGGCGATCAAGCGCGGCCTGCTGGCGGGCGCAGTCGGGGGCGACCCCGACCCGGACGATTTCGAGGGCTGGCTCGTCCGGCAGTGTCTGGCCGCCGGGCCTGGCAGCGGAGCGGTGCGGGCGATGGCCATTACCATCTTCGAGGAATGGCGACTGGCGAAGGCGTCGTCCTCGCTTGGCCAGTGGCTCGCGCGCGGAGCGCCCTCCGACGACGCACAGCCGTAGCCAGAGGGGCACCCTCGCGCACCCTTCATCGTGTTTTAGTTATCTTTAGGTTCTTTTCCTTGACCGGACCGAATCCAATGTGATACAACTCGGCGCTGGCTTCTCAGAGACTGTGCCGTGCCCGCTCTGAACCGATCCGGGGGGTTCATGGCTCAAACCATTGGGTTCATTGGATTAGGCATCATGGGCCGGCCAATGGCAAGAAACCTCATCAAGGCCGGGTATCCGCTCGTTGTCCACAACCGCAGCCGAGCCCCCGTCGACGACCTGTCAGCGGCGGGCGCGCGCGCCGCCACCTCGCCGAAGGCGGTGGCGGAGCAGGTCGATGTGCTCATCACGATGCTGCCGAACTCCTCTGACGTCGAGGCCGTGGCGCTGGGACCGGACGGCATCGTTGGGGGTGTTAGAGCCGGACTCATTTACGCCGATATGTCGACTATTTCACCTCTCGTGTCTCAGAAGATAGGGAAGGTTCTGGGTGCCAGGGGAGTCCAGATGGTCGACGCACCGGTTTCCGGCGGTGAGAAGGGCGCCACCGACGGGGTCCTGTCGATCATGGTCGGGGGTGAGAAGTCGACGTTCGACGCCATCCTGCCGATCTTCCAGACCATGGGCAAGACGATCACCCACCTCGGCCCGCTCGGGTCCGGCGGCTTCACGAAGCTCGCGAACCAGGTCATCGTCGCCCTGAACCTGACAGCGCTCGGCGAGGCGCTGACGCTCGCGAAGAAGGCCGGCCTCGATCGGGAGCTGACCCTCAAGGCGCTCAGCGGCGGGCTGGCTGGCTCCCGCTGCCTGGACCAGAAGACCACGAACTACCTGTCGAATACCTATGCCCCGGGGTTCAAGATCGACCTGCACTACAAGGATCTCGGCCTGATCATGGAGTCTGCCCGGGCGCTCGGGGTGCCGCTCCCGGCCACCGCCATCGTGCAGGAACTGTTCGCCGCGCTCCGCGCCCGGGGCCGCGGCGGGCTCGACCATTCCGCGGTGATCACGCTGCTCGACGATCTCGCGAGCGGTACGTGAGGGCCACAGTCGACCGCGCGGGACAGGACTCGGAGAGCCGCACCCCCCACGTCAGGATCCGGCGCAGCCGCAAGGGCGACCTCTCCCGGGTCCGCGACGTCATCGAGCAGTCGTTCGGCGACTACTTCGAGCGGCAGCTCGGCACCCGCCCGCGCCAGGTCTTCGGGGGGGCCCAGTATGTGCACCACCGGTGGCTCATGGAGCCGTGGGGCTGCTTCGTCGCGGAGGACAGTGACGGGCGGATCGTCGGGGCCGCCCTCGCGGTGCTGTGGGGCACCGTCGGTCTCGTCGGGCCGATCGCCGTGCTGACCAACCACCAGAACCAGGACATCGGCCAGCAACTCCTGCGGGCGACCCAGCAATTCTTCGAGGAGAACAAGGCTGCCCTCACTGGTGTGGTGACCTACCCGACGAGCCCCAAGCATCTCGCCCTCTACCACAAGTTCGGCTACAAGCCCAAGGGCCTCGTGGCGATCACGAGCCGGGTGCTGGACCGGCCGCCGTTCGCGGCCCCGACGACGCGCGTGGCGAAGCTCGCGCTCGCGGTCCGCCGCTTCTCGGCGCTCGAGGAGGCCAGGAAGAAGGGCGCGATGCTGCGGTTCCGCCGGATCACGGGGGCGATCTACCGCGGGCTCGACGTGTCCAAGGAGATCGAGATCGTCGACGGCCTAGCGCTCGGCGACACCCTGTTCCTCGAGAGCGGCCGCCATCTCGCGGGATTCGCCGTCTGTCACACCCCGGGTGTCAGCGAAGCGCCGGCCGGGGTGCTCTACGTCAAGTACCTGGCCATCGACCGCGCTTACCGGAGACCCGAGTGCTTCGACTACTTCATCGGCGCCCTCGAGCAGATCGCGCTGGACTCGGGCCTTCACCGGATGATCGCGCCGGTCCACTGCGAGTACTTCGCCGCCTATTCCGCCCTGCTCGAGCGCGGCTACCGGGTCGACTTCACGATGGTTCGCATGAAGCGAGGCAGGCAGGAGGACTACGAGGACCCCGCGGACTTCGTCCTCGACGACTGGCGCTGACCCGGCCGATGCCTGACGGCAGACCGGCCGTGCGCGCCACCGCCCGATCCGGTCGCCGTCGTCGCCGCCTCCGCCCCGGGTCGGGACCGGCATGATACAGGGCTTCGCGACTCCGGAGGGGACGGCGGCGTACGTCCAGAGGCTCGGCCAGCTCGCGGCGCCCGATCATTTCCGGCTCCTCGACGGCTGCCGGACGTCGAGCATCGGGATCGGGACCTACCTCGGCGACGAGGACGACGCCACCGACCTGCAGTACCGCGAGGCGGTCTCGCGGGCGCTCCGGCTTGGCGCGAACGTCATCGATACCGCCGTGAACTACCGGTTGCAGCGCAGCGAGCGCGCGGTCGGGCAGGCCCTGCGGGCGCTGATCGAGGCGGGCGCGCTCCGCCGAGAGGAAGTGATCGTCGCCACGAAGGGCGGGTACATCCCGTTCGACGGCGTGGTGCCGCGCGACCCTGGCGCGTACGTCACCGACACCTTCGTGCGGCCGGGCATCCTGGCCCTGCGCGACGTGGTGGCGGGATGCCACTGCATGACGCCGCGCTACCTCGGCGACCAGATCGACCGGAGCCGGCGGAACCTCGGGCTGGAGACGCTCGACGTCTACTACCTCCACAACCCCGAGACCCAGCTCGCCGAGGTCGACCGGGCGGAGTTCCTCGACCGGATCCGCGCCGCGTTCGGCGCGCTCGAGGGCGCGGTGGCGGACGGCAGGATCCGCCGGTACGGGACGGCGACGTGGAACGGCTACCTGCGGCCGGCCACGGCGCCCGACCGTCTGGTGCTCGCCGATCTCGTGGGCGCCGCCAGGGACGCGGGCGGCGCTGATCATCACTTCAAGGTGATCCAGCTCCCCTACAACCTCAAGATGCACGAGGCCTTCACGAGCCCGAGCCAGGCGATCTGCGACGAGCGCGTGCCCGCGCTCCAGGCCGCCGAGCGCCTCGGACTCTACGTGATGGCGTCGGCATCCGTGTACCAGGGCCAGCTCGCGCGGAATCTGCCGCCCGTCATCGGCGAGTTCCTGTCGGGGCTGGCGACGGATGCCCAGCGCGCCCTGCAGTTCGTCCGCTCGACGCCCGGCATCGGGACCGGGCTCGTCGGCATGAAGCGCGTCGCGCACGTCGAGGAGAACCTCGCCCTGGCCGCCGTGCCGCCCGTGGCCTGGGAGCAATTCCGGCGCCTGTTCTCCCCGGCCTAGCTCGGA
>CAZWXA010000109.1:0-1661 GCA_964637755.1 uncultured bacterium
TGACGGTGCCTTCGTAGTGGTGGACCGCCGTCATCATGCGATCCAGGACGGGGTCGAGGAGCCGGCGCGCCTCCTCGGGGTCGCGGTCGGCCAGCAGCTCCATGGAGCCCTTGAGATCGGCGAAGAGCACCGTGACCTGCTTCCGCTCCCCTTCGATGGCACCCCGAGACGTGAGGATCCTTTCGGCGAGATACCGGGGCGTGTAGGAGTCCGGGGGGCCGAGTCGCGGGGAGGGCGGCGGGGTCGCCGGCGAGCCCAGCGCTTGCCCGCACTCGTTACAGAAGCGGCTCCCCGGGGCGTTCACGTGGGCGCACCGTGAGCAGACGGCCCGGGTCGGCGCGCCACAGGCGTTGCAGAACCTGGCCCCCGGCGGGTTCTCCTGCGCGCACTGGGGGCAGCGCATCTCTGGTCCCCCTCAGGTCGCTGAGGGGCCGGAGCTCACCGGTTAGCTGCCTTCCTTGACCTCGATGATCTCGTCCGCGACGAGGCCGTGGGCTTCGCGATGCACCCGGTTAGCGGTCTCCCGGTCCGGGGCTTCGCGATGCACTGCCGCCGCCGCCTCCTTGCTCGGAGCCTGGACCAGGCAGAAGACCTTGCCGGTGCCCTCGTCGTACCAGTACCGCAGGTAGGTGACCCCGTGCTTGTGCTGGACCTGGAGGTCCTTCTGGTGGGCGTCTCTCACTGCGTCTCCCGTGAGCCCCTCGATCTTGTGATGCACATCGAGATAGAGTGGCATCAGTGTTCCTCCTTTCGCGTGCCTCTGCGACGCTAGATTACCCGGCTTCGGGAGCTCCGACAAGTGGACGGACGGCACCCACGGCACCCACCCATTGCCCCCTCGCGGCCGGTCGTCTATCATCGCCTCGCCATGCCACGCATCATCGATTGCACGATCACGCTCGCCCCTGGGATCGGGAACCCGATGTTCCGGAAGGTGCACTTCGCCCCGTTCCACGTCCACGAGGTCCACCGGCGGTCGAACGCCGACCTCTACATGGCGATCCACACCGCGACCCACATCGACGCGCCGTACCACTTCGTTCCCGGCGGCACGACCATCGACCGCGTGCCGCTCGATCAGCTCGTCGGCGAGGGCGTCCTCTTCCGCGTGGAGCCGTTGGCCCTACCGCGCCACCGCTTCTCGGTCGCCGAGCTCGCGGGTGCCGCCCCCGGTCGCGCGCTCCGGGGCCGGATCGCGGTCGTCGCGACCGGCTGGTCGAACCGCGCATTCGCGGACCCGGTCCGCTACTTCGGCGAGAGCCCGACCCTCTCCCCCGAGGCGGCCCGCTGGCTCGCGGACGAGGGCGTCAAGGCCGTCGTGCTCGACTCCGGCACCGACGCGCCGGAGCCCGTCCCCGTGCCGGACCAGGCGCTGCCCGTCCATCACATCCTGCTCGAGCGCGGCATCCCGATCGTGGAGAACTGCACCGACCTCGTGAAGATCCCCGACGGGGGCCACACGCTCTTCGCGATCCCGCTCAAGCTCGAGGCGGAGTCCGGCGCGCCGGCCCGCGTCTTCGCGCTCGTCCCCGACTGAAGCGTCACCTCATGGATCCCTTCATCGGCGTGGTCGAGCTGGCGGGGCGGCTCCGGGCCGGCCACGTGTCGGCGCGCGAGTGGGCGGCGGCGACGCTGGCCCGCATCGAGCGGCTCGACCCCGT
>CAZWXA010000109.1:1671-10261 GCA_964637755.1 uncultured bacterium
GCCGAGGCCCTGGACGCGCGCCGCCGGCGCGGCGAGCCGCTGGGGATGCTCCACGGCGTGCCCGTCGGGATCAAGGACACGCTGGAGACGGCCGGCATCCGGACGACCTACGGCTCGACGCTCTACGCGGAGCACGTCCCGGCAGAGGACCAGCTCTGCGTGGCGCGCCTGCGGGCCGCGGGCGCGGTCGTCGTCGGCAAGACCAACACGTCCGAGTTCGCTATCGGCGGGTTCACGTGGAACGAGCTGGCCGGCCTCTGCCGGAACCCCCACGACCCCGAGAAGACGCCGGGGGGGTCGAGCGGCGGCTCCGCGGCCGCGGTGGCGGCGGCGCTCTGCGCCGGCGCGGTCGGGAGCGACTTCGGGGGCTCGCTCC
Source organism: uncultured bacterium (assembly GCA_964637755.1). GTDB lineage: Bacteria > Methylomirabilota > Methylomirabilia > Rokubacteriales > CSP1-6 > AR9. The sequence continues at coordinate 2,048 of CAZWXA010000109.1, forward strand.
GGGTGCCGGCGAGCTTCTGCGGCATCGTCGCGTTCCGCACGTCGCCCGGCCGCGTCCCGCAGCACAATGCGGGCCGTGCCGGCCCCAGATACGACGCCGCCTGGGACACGCTGAACATCAACGGGCCGATGACCCGGAGCGTGCGCGACGCGGCCCTGATGCTGGCGGCCATGGCAGGGCCCGACTCCCGTGACCCCACGTCGATTGCCGAGCCGGGCGAGACGCTCCTCCTGCCCCCGGACCCGGCGCCGACGCGCGGCCTCCGCGTCGCGTGGTCGCCGGACCTCGGGTCCATCCCCGTCGCGCGGTCGGTGCGGTCCGCCTGCGAGCGGGCGCTCCGCCGCGCGGAGCGGCTCGGGTGGGTGGTCGAGGAGGCGCATCCCGACATCACCGGCGTGACCGACGCGTGGAACCGGGTGCGCGCGTTCCTCGTGCTCCACACCCATCACGAGCGGGTGCGGGAGCACCGCGCGCGGCTCAACCCGAACATCGTCTGGAACGTCGAGCAGTACGCCGACCTCCGCGCTCTCGACGTCGGACTGGCCGAGCAGGAGCGCTCGCGGCTCTACCAGCGGATGCGCGCGGCCCTCGAGCGCCACGATCTCCTGGTGACGCCCGCGGTGAGCGTCGAGCCCTGGGTGGCCGGGGTGCCGCACCCGACCGAGATCGACGGGGTGCCGGTCGCCAACTACTACGACTGGGCGAAGCTCTCGTGGACGTTCTCGGTCACCGGGCTCCCGGCCCTGTCCCTCCCGTGCGGCCGGAGCGAGTCCGGGATGCCGGTCGGCCTCCAGCTCGTCGGGCCCCATCTGGGGGAACGGAAGGTTCTCCTGGCGGCCCAGGCGCTCGAGGCGGAGCTCGGGCTGGATCTGCGTCCGCCGGCGCCGTACGGGGTCTGACGGCGCGCCCGAATCGGGCCGCTCAGCTCAGCGAGGCCGCGGAGTCACGCCGGCTCGTCCCTTAGATCGTGATCGTCCGGAACCGAAGGATGATGACGGCGAGGATGACGATGGTGAGACTGCCGAGGACCGGGTTCCCGTAGGAGCTGACCAGCACCTGCGCGCCGCCCAGGACCAGCGCGGCGAGCGCGAGGTTGCCGAGCGACACCCCCGCCACCAGGACAAGCATGAAGGCGTTGATGAGCCAGGGGACGCCGAGGTTGGGGTGCACGCTCACGAGTGGGGTGAGGAGCGCGCCGGCCAGGCTCGCCAGGCCCGCGCCGAGGCAGAAGGTGACGAACCGGACGAGCCGCGTGTTGATGCCGAGCGCCTGCGCCAACTCCTCGTTCATGATCACCGCCTGGGCGACGACTCCGATCTGCGTCCGTTGCATCACGAGCCAGACGAGGACGCCGAGGGCCACCGCGATCAGGAGGAGGACGAGCCGGTACTGGGAGTAGGTCACGCCGGCCACGCTGATCGGCTGCGCGATCGCGCTCTCGGCGAAGTGGATCTCGCGCCCGAAGTAGAGCGTGAGGATCTGCACGACGATGATGTTGGGGCCCCAGGTGGCGAGGATCGTATCGAGCGGCCGCGCGTAGAGCGCGCGCAGGACCCGCCACTCGACCAGCGCCGCGACCGCCACCCCCATGACCGCCGCCAGGAGCAGCGCCGTCCAGGGGTTCCAGCCGGCCCAGGTCGTGAGGACCCCCGCATAGGCGCCCATGGCGAGGAACGCCCCGTGGGCGAGGTTGATGATCTTGAGGACCCCGTAGACGACGAGGAGGCCGACCGCCACGATGTACAGCACGCCCGCCGTCGTGACGACGTCGAGCAGCTGCGTGGTGTACATGGCGATCGGCCTCCCCCGGGGTCAGCTCTTTCCGTTTCCGTCTACTTGAGGTTCGGGCACTGGTTGCCCGGATCGACGAGCCCGAAGCTCTTGATGATCTTGGTCTTCCCGTCCGCCTGCACCTGGGCGAGGTAGACCGGCAGCGGCGCGTGGTGCTGCTTGTTCATCTGCACCGCTCCCCGCGGTCCCTTGAAGACGATCGTCGGCAGCACCGCCGCTACCTTGTCCGCGTCGGTGCTCTTCGCCTTCTCGACCGCCATGGCGTACGCATGGATGCCGTCGTACTCCGGCTCGGAGAGCGAGTTCGGCGTCTTGAGATTGGCCCCGAACTTCTTCTTCATCGCCTCGAGGAAGGTCCGGTTCTCGGCGTTGTCGATGCTGGTGAAGTAGTCGGCGGTGTAGTAGACCCCCTCGGCCGCGTTGCCGCCCTGCTCGGCCGTCAGCTCGTCGATCGAGAGGCTCCCGACCGGCATCTTCAAGCCGGCCGCCTTGAACTGCTTCATGAAGTCGATGTTCGGCCCGCCGCCCGAGGTGGCGTACATGATGCCGTCCGGGTTGGCCGCGCGGATCTTGCTGATGATCGCCGTCCAGTCGGACTGCTGGAGCGGCTGGTACTCCTCGCCGAGGATCGTGCCGCCCAGTTCCGTGATCGTCTTTTTGGCCGGCTCGATCAACCCGCGCCCGAAGGCGTAGTCGCTGCCGAGCACGAACCACTTCTTGACTTTCTTCTCGTCGGTCATGAACTTCACGAGTGGCGCCACGATCTGCTCGGGCACCCAGGCGTTGACGTAGAGGTACTTCCCGCAGGCACGCCCCTCGTAGAAGGAGGTGTAGATGAAGAGCGTCTTCGCGCGGTCGGCGATCGGGGCGCCCGCGTTGCGCGCCGCGCTCGTCTCCATGGTGATGATCACGTCGGCCTTGTGCTGCCGGATCGCCGTGTTGAACGCTTTCGCGGCACCGGCCGGGCCGCTTTCGTCGTCGAGCGGCATCAGCTTCACCGGCCGCCCCATGATGCCACCCTTGGCGTTCAGTTCCTCGACCGCCAGTTCCGCCGACTGCACGACGGCCGGCGCCACGACGCTGTTTACGCCGGAGAGGCCGACCGGCACGGCGATGACGATTGGCTGCGCCTCGGCCGACTGCGCCGCGCCACCCGATAGCGTGGCGGGCCCCAGCATCAGTGCCAGGGCCACGAGTGTTCTCGAACTCTTCCGCATGGCTGTTCCCCCTTCCGGTTCTAGATGACCAGGTGTCGTTCGACGTGCTCCCGCGCGCCGGCATCGCTGGCGCGCCCGGTCTCGACGACCGTCCCCCCCTTTAGGACGGCATAGCGGTCCGCCAGCGCCAGCGCGAACCCGACGTTTTGCTCCACGAGCACGACCGTGAGGCCGTGCGCCCGCCGCTCCTCCGCCAGGACCTCTGTGAGCCTCGTGATCATGGCGGGTTGAAGCCCTTCGGTGATCTCGTCCACGAGGACCAGACGCGGGCGGGTGAGGAGTGCCCGTCCGATGAGGAGCATCCTCTGCTCCCCCCCCGAGAGCGTCCCCGCGCGCTGTGGCAGCCGCGCCTTCAACACCGGGAACCAGCGCGCGATCGTCTCGAGGCGCGCGTCGAAACTGGCCCCGTCTCGCAGCGCGAGGCGGAGGTTCTCCTCCACCGTCAGGTCCTGGAAGATCGACTTCTCCTGGGGGACGTAGCTCACCCCGAGGCGCGTGATGCGGTAGGGCGGCCATCCGGTGACGTCCTGCCCGAGAAGCTCCACGCGGCCTTTCTTGGCCGGCAGGAGCCCCATGATCGTCTTGAGGAGCGTCGTCTTCCCCATCCCGTTCTTCCCGAGGATGGCGAAGATCTCTCCGCGCGGGACGTCGAGGGCGACGCCGCGGAGAACCGGCGACTCGCCGTAGCCCCCCTCGAGGGCCTGGATGGCGATCATGGCTTGCCGCCGATGTAGATCGTCCGGACCAGCTCCGAGTCGGCCACCTCCGCGAGCGGGCCATCGAGGAGGATCTTCCCCTGGTGAAGCACCACGAGCCGCGTGCTGATCTCGCGGACGAAGTCGAGGTCGTGCTCGATGAGGAGCAGGCAGAGCCGGTGGCTCCGGGCCAGCTCCCGCAGCACGCTGCCGATCGCCGCCCGCTCGTCGCGCGTGAGCCCCGCCGTCGGCTCGTCGAGGAGAAGCACCGTCGGCTCGAGCGCGAGCACCATCGCAAGCTCCAGGGCCTGCTTCGCCCCGTGCGAGAGGTGGCCGGCCGGCTCGTTCAGGAGCGGCAGGAGCCCCGAGACCTCGACCGCGTGGAGGGCCGGCTCCGGCAGCTCCAGCGTCCGGGAGCGCCGCCAGGGCGACGCCGGCGTCCGGTAGGCGCGCGCCACGCGCAGGCAGTCGAGGACCGTCAGGGCGTCGAAGACGTTCGGCGTCTGGAACTTCCGGCTCACGCCCAGCGCCACGCACTCTTGCGGCGGCAGGCCGTCGATCCGGCGGCCGCCCACCCGCACCTCGCCGCTCGACTGCTCGCGGCCGTCCGCGATGCAGCGGAGGAGTGTGGTCTTGCCGGCGCCGTTCGGCCCGACGATCCCCACGACCTCGCCCCGTCTCGCCTCGAGGTTCACCCCTTCGAGCACCTGCAGGCTCCCGAACCGCTTCGACACGCCACGCAACTCGAGGACCGGCCTGTCCTCGCTCGCGGTGGTGGCCGCGCCGTTCGCTCTGGGAAGGGCGCGCAGCGAGGCGGCGTGCGCCGCCGGGCGGGCGAGAACCGGCCTCCGCGTCTCCGCGAGCGAACGGACCAGTCGCGACACGCCACTGACGAGCGCCGGCACGACCCCCTGTGGGAGGTAGACGACGACCAGCACGAACGCGAAGCCGACGAAGAGGAGCCAGACGAAAGGGAGGTTGCCGCCGAGGACCGCCGAGACGTAGTTGATGCCGATCGTGCCGAGGATCGGGCCGACCAGCGTCCCGCGGCCGCCCAGCGCCGTCCAGACGACCATCTCCGTCCCGAAGATGAAGTCGCCGTAGTTGTGAGCCGCGACGGTCCCGAAGAGCACGTAGAAGGCGCCGGCCAGCGCCGCCACCGCGCTGCAGACCGCCATCAGGCCGATCTTGAGGCGCGAGGTCCGGAGCCCCAGGTACCGGCAGCGCTCCTCGTTCTCGCGGATCGCGACCAGCATCCGCCCCGCGTCGCTCGTGACGAGCACGTAGGCGCCGACCGCCACGAGGAGGAGGAGCCCCCCCGAGATCCAGAACCACTGCTCGACCGAGAGGAACGGCGCCGGGATCGGCAGCCCGCTGCTCGACCCCGTGTACGCGCCGCCGGAGAGGATGATCTGCGTGAAGACCACCGGGAGCGCCAGCGTCACGATCGCCGCGTAGATCGGCGACGCGCGGTCGAAGAAGGCGAGCCACCCGACCCCTGCGCCCACCAGCGCCGCCGCCGCCATCGCCACGACGATCGCCCCCGCCGTCGCGAGCGGCCCCTCGACGTAGTAGGCGAGCGCGAGGGCCACCGTGTAGACGCCGATGCCGAAGAACGCCGACTGGCCGAACGTCAGGACGCCCGTATAGCCCCAGAGGAGGTCGACCGTGATCGCCGCGATCGCGAAGAAGAACGCCTGGGCGAGGATCTGCTGCGCGTAATCACCGAGAACAAACGGGCTCGCGGCCAGGGCCGCGGCCAGGAGCGTTGTGACGGTGAGTATGCCTTGCCACCGAGCGGCCATCTCCACTGGCACTATAACTCGGTTTCGGGCGACAATGCGAGCGGTGGGGGTGTCTATGAGCGATCGAAAGGGACGCGACGAGGCGGTCGTGAAGATCGCCTGCGTCCAGATGGCGCCGGTCGTCGGCGAGAAGGAGCGGAACGTCCGCCGGAGCGTCGAGCGGATCGAGGAGGCCGCCGGCGCGGGCGCCGGCCTGATCGTGCTGCCCGAGCTGTGCAATTCGGGATACGTGTTCGACTCCCGCGAGGAGGCCTTCGCGCTGGCCGAGGAGATCCCGGACGGCCCCACCTGCCAGGCCTGGATCGAGGTCGCCCGCAAGCACGGTCTCCACCTGGTCGCCGGCATCGCCGAGCGGTACGGGCAGGTCCTCTACAACGCCGCCGTCGTCATCGGGCCATCAGGCTTCGTCGGGAAGTTCCGGAAGAACCACCTCTGGAACGAGGAGAACCTCTTCTTCGAGCCGGGCAACCTCGGCTTCCCCGTCTTCAAGACGCCAATAGGTCGTATCGGGACCTTCATCTGCTACGACGGCTGGTTCCCCGAGAGCTATCGGCTCTGCGCCCTGCAGGGCGCCGATATCGTCTGCATCCCCACCAACTGGGTCCCCATCCCCGGGCAGGCGAAGAACCGAGAGGCGATGGCCAACATCCTCGTCATGGCCGCCGCCCACGCCAACTCCGTCTTCGTCGCCGCCGCCGACCGGGTCGGCACCGAGCGGGGGCAGCCCTTCATCGGCCAGAGCCTCATCGCGTCGTATACCGGCTGGCCCATCGCCGGCCCCGCCAGCCCCGACACGGAGGAAATCCTCTACGCCGAGGCCAACCTCGCCGACGCCCGCCGCAAGCGCAACTGGACCGAGTACAACCAGGTGCTCCGCGACCGCCGCACCGACGTCTACGATGAGATGCTCGGGGCCAAAACAACCAGGGGGTGGTACTGATGACGTTGCCGCCGCTCAAGCACGTGGCCGAACTGGCCGGCTACCCGCTGCCAGAAGCGGATCTCAAGCAGGTCGCGTCGATCCTCGAGGGGATGATGGAGGACATCCAGAAGCTCCGTGATCTGGACTTGCCCGACGACGTCGAGCCGATCCTCACCTTTCACGTCGACCCCTGGGAGGCGTGAGATGAGCGCTGCCGAGTGGCCCTGGCGATCTCTGGCCGACGCCGCGCGCGCCGTCGAGTCGCGCGCCGTCTCGCCCGTTGAGCTGACCCAGGCCTGTCTCGACCGGATCGAGAAGGTCGACCGCGCCGTGCACGCCTTCGTCTCCGTCGATGCCGAGGGGGCGCTCGAGGCCGCCCGGGTCGCCGAGCGCGACATATCGGCCGGCCGCTACCGAGGCCCCCTGCACGGCATCCCCATCGGCATCAAGGACAACTACGACACCGTCGGCGTCCCCACCCGCAACGGCTCCCAGGTCTTCATCGACCGGATGCCGTCGTCGGACTCGACGGCCTGGGCGCTCTTGCGCGACGCCGGCGCCGTGCTCCTCGGCAAGACCGTGATGAGCGAGGCCGCCTGGGGCGTCGACTTCCCGCCTGTGCGGAACCCCTGGGACGTGCGGCGCAACCCCGGCCTGTCGTCCGGCGGCTCCGGAGCCGCCGTGGCCGCCGGGATGTGCTTCATGGCCATGGGGTCGGATACTGGCGGGTCCATCCGGATCCCCGCCGGGCTCTCGGGCGTCGTCGGGTTGAAGGCCACCTACGGCCGCGTCTCGAAGGCCGGCATTATGCCCCACACGTGGTCTCTGGACAACGCCGGGCCGTTGACCCGGCGGGTCGAGGACGCCGCGTTGACGCTCCGGGTGATCGCCGGCTTCGACCCGCGCGATCCCGACTCGGCCAACATGCCCGTCGGCGACTACCTCGCCTTGTTGAAGAAGGGCATCCGCGGCCTGCGCGTCGGCGTGCCGCGCGAGCACTTCTGGGACCGGATGGAGTCTCGCGTCGAGCCTGTCGTCCGCCAGGCCCTGCGCGATCTCGAGGGGGCCGGCGCGCGGGTGGAGGAGGTCTCCATCCCCCACATGGCCGGCGCCCTCGGCGCCATCCTCGTGACCGAGATGGCGTCGGTCACCGCCTGGCACGACACGTATCTGCGGCAGCCCGACCGGCGTGCCCGGTACACCCCAGAGGTGCGCGCCCTCATGGACGCCGGGAAGTTCATCTTCGCCACCGACTTCCTCAAGGCTCAGTGCCTGCGCCGGGTGCTGACCGATGAGGTGCGCGCCGCCTTCGCCGGCGTCGACGTCCTCGCGACGCCGACATTGCCCTTGTGCGGCTGGGAGGTCTCGCAGAGCCACGTCGAGATCGCCGGCCAGCCCGAGCACGTGCTCCACGCTTGCTGGCGTTACACGTACCCCTGGAACCTGACCGGGCTACCCGCGCTGTCCGTGCCGTGCGGGTTCGCGGACGGGCTCCCCGTCGGCCTGCAGCTCGTCGGGAAGCCATTCGACGAGGCGACCATCTTACGGGTGGGGGAAGCGTATCAGCAGGCCACCCGCTGGCACGAGCAGCATCCGGCCGACTCTGCGCCGGGTGCGGCCTGACCATTGTTCGAGGAGTCACAATGTCCGACTGGAAGAGACGTACCGGCGGCGGGTGCCCGACTACGAGGGCTCTGGCCTGAGGAAGTCGCACGTCAGGCGCCCGGCGGCTCCCCGGCCGCCTCCCAGACGCGCACCTCGGCGCCCGCGGTGGGATCGGCCGC
>CAZWXA010000110.1:0-8361 GCA_964637755.1 uncultured bacterium
TATCTGCCGTATTGCCTACAACTACTCAACACGTGATAGTTATCTGGGCGATGGTCATCCCTGGCGAGATCACCGAGATCGTGGGACGTCGTTCCTCGGGGCGCATGAGCGTCGTGCTGGCCTGCCTGGCCGATGTGACGCGGGCCGGCGGCATCGCCGCGCTGATCGACGGCACGGACGCGCTCGACGTGGAATCGGCGGCGCGCGCGGGCGTGGAGCTGCGCCGCCTGCTGTGGGTCCGCTGCGGGCAGGTGCGGCCCCAGGCCGCGCTTCGCGCGGTGGACCTGCTCGCGCGCTGCCGCGGCTTCGCGGTGGTCGCGTGGGATGTCGGCGACACGCCGCCGCGCCTGTCCCTGACGCTCGCGTTCCGGCTGAAGCTCGCGGCCCGCCAGAGCGGGACCGCGCTCCTGATCGTCTCGCCGCGCCGGATCGCGGGCGCCGCCGCGACGCTGGCGGTCGAGACGCACGGGCAGGACACACGCTGGGAGGTCGCGGCCACTCCGGCCAGGAGCGCGACCGCGGCGGTGGCCTTCCCCGACATGCTTCCAGCCCGCGAGGCGGCGGAGACGCAGCGACGCTCCGATGCGTTGGTGATCGAGCCCCTCACGGCTCCGGCCTTCGCGGCGGCGGAGACGCGGCGACACGGCGCGGCCCGGGAGGTGGCGCCGTCGCTGCCGGGGCGCCTGGAGACTCCGGAGGCCCCGGGACGCGGTCCGGGGCTCTCGCCCGGCGAGGGGAGACCACGGCGGCCTGCGCGGCTGGCCGGTGTGCGCATGGCCGTGCAGATCGTGCGCTCGCGCCGCGGACCCGCGCGCGAATCGGTCCGCTCGTGGGAGCTGCACGCGTGAGGCTCGCCTGCCTGTGGGTGCCACACTTCGCCGCCGCGGCGGCGCTCAGAGACGAGCCCGATCTCCGCCATCACGCGGTCGCGGTCGTGGAGGGGACCGCCCCCGCGAGGACGATCGTCGACGTGACGGATGAGGCCTGGGAGGCCGGCGTGCGGGGAGGGATGCCGGAGGCCGAGGCGGTCGCGCGCTGTCCGGCGCTCGTCGTGCGGCCCGCGTCGATGGAGCGCGACCGTGCTGCCCAGGAGGCGCTGCTCGCCGCCGCCCTCGGATCATCACCCCGTGTCGAGGACGGGGGGCCCGGCGTCGTGTACGTCGACGTCGACGGGCTCGGCGGGCTCCACGGCGACGAGCCCGCCATCGGCGAGCGCCTCGCGCGGCACGCGGCGCGGATCGGCCTGCCGGCGCGCGTGGGTCTCGCGGGCAGCCGCGCCGCGGCGCTCTCGGCGGCCCGGCTGGGGCGGCGCGTGACGGTCGTCCCCGCCGGGGAGGAGTCGACGGTGCTGGCTCCGGCGCCCCTGGCGCTGCTCGATCTCGATCCCGAGATGGCCGGGGTCTTCGCGCGCTGGGGCGTTCGCACGCTCGGCGACCTGGCCGATCTGCCCAGGGCAGGGCTCGTCGCGCGTCTCGGCGACGCCGGGCTCGCCGCCCAGGACCTCGCCCGCGGCATCGACGCCGCTCCCTTCCGCCCCTACACGCCGCCCCCGTTCTTTCAGGAGGTGCAGGGGCTCGACTGGGAGATCGTCTCGCTCGAGGGGTTCGAGGCCGTCGGGCGTCCACTCCTCTGGCGGCTGACGGCGCGGCTCGAGGTGGCGCACCTCGCCACCGATCAGCTCACGCTCGCCCTCGGTCTCGCCGGCGGCGGCCACCACGAGCGCGTCGTCGATCTCGCCTACCCGATGACCGAGGCGGCGCCGATGCTCGCGCTGATCCGCCTCGATCTCGAGGCGCATCCGCCCCGGGCGCCGATCGTCCGTGTGGCCCTGTCCGCGCGCCCGGTGAGGGTGCGCGCCGGGCAGGGCGGGTTCTGGCAGGTCCCGGGGCCCGCCGCGCGCGAGCTCACGGTCGTGCTCGCCCGGGTCGCGGCGCTCGTGGGGAGCGCCAACCTCGGCTCGCCGGCGCTCGCCGACTCCCATCGCCCCGACGCGGTCGTGATCGAACCCTTCGCGCTTTCTGCGGGCGAGACCAGGAGCACGAGGCCCGAGCAGCGGACGCGTGATGGGCGAGTCGTCCCCCCCTGGCGAGACCCGACCAGCCCGCCGGCCGGCGAGGCGTCCGTCGAGCAGCCCGGGGGGCCATCCTTGATGGCGAGACGGCTCGCGCTGCGGCGGATCCGCCCACCGCGTCCCGCCGAGGTGGACACCTGTGCCGGGCGGCCGGTGGCGGTCTCGGCCGGGAATGTCGCCGGGCACGTGATCGCGTGCGCGGGGCCGTGGCGGACGTCCGGCGAATGGTGGCGCGAGGAGTCGTGGGCGCGCGACGAATGGGACGTCGCCCTCTCCGACCGCACGCTCTGCCGCCTCGTCCGCGACCACCGGACCCGCGCCTGGTCCCTCGACGGCGTCTATGACTGAAGAGGGACGTTCACGCCGACCAGTGCTGGCCGTCTCTTTCGAGACTCCGTGCTGGACTGCGGGAAGTCCACGAGAACGACATCGCCGAACTCATAGATTGTCATAGATGGAATCTGCGGGATCGTACGCCGACAGGAGCGTATGGCGTGCCGCGGCCTTCCACCTCCGATCGTCCGCGTCGTCGTCAGGAATGGAGATCTCGATCATGTCCCCTGCCTTCGCAGGGATCGGCTCGCTCAATTCGAGGTGCGTCGCATCCAGGACCCTTGCGCTGATTCTCATGACGGTTCCTCCGGAAGTCTCGACAGGTCCCTCCGAGTATAGACCCCACGCTGGCAAGGGCTGGGGGGAGTCCGCGCCGTGTTCGTAGAGCTGCACGCGCAGTCGGCGTTCTCGTTCCTCGAGGCGGCCGAGCAGCCCGAGACGCTCGCCGAGGCGGCGGCGCGGCTCGAGATGCCGGCCCTCGCCCTGGTGGACCGCGACGGCGTCTACGGCGCCCCCCGGTTCTATCGCGCGATGACGAAGCTCGGGCTCCGCGCGATCGTGGGCAGCGAGATCACGCTCGAGGACGGCTCGCGCCTGCCCCTCCTCGTGGAGGACCGCGAGGGCTACCAGAACCTCTGCCGCCTGATCACGACGCTCAAGCTCCGCGAGACCGCGCGTGCCTCGCTCTCCGACGTCGAGGCGCACGCGAGCGGGCTCGTCTGCCTGACGGGGACCGCCGACGCGCACCTCGACCGCCTGCTCGGCATCTTCGGGCGCTCGGGCTGCTTCGTGGAGATCCAGCGCCATCTCGACCGGGAGGAGGAGCGCCGGACCCAGCGGCTGATCGCGCTCGCGGACCGCCACCGCGTGCCCCTCTGCGCGACCAACCAGCCGGTGTACTGCCGCCCGGGCGGGCGGGCCGTGGCCGACGTGCTCACGTGCATCCGCGAGCACACCGACCTCGACCACGCGGGCCGCCGGCTCGCGCGGAACGCCGAGCGCTCGCTCGAGGGGGAGCGGGCCATGGAGCGGCGGTTCGCCGACCGGCCCGACGCCGTCCGGAACACGGGCGAGCTGGCGGCCCGCCTCGGCTTCACGCTGAAGAACCTGGGCTACCGGTTCCCCGACTACGCGCTGCCGCCGGGGGAGACCCCGATCTCGCGCCTGACGGCGCTGGCCGGAGCGGGCGCCCGCGAGCGGTACGGCCGGGGGCCGCTCGCCGGGCGCGCCCGCCGGCAGATCGCGCGCGAGCTCGACCTGATCGGCCGGCTCGACCTCGCGGGGTACTTCCTCGTCGTGTGGGAGATCGTGCAGTACTGCCGCGCCCACGGCATCCTCGTGCAGGGGCGGGGATCGGCCGCCAACAGCGCGGTCTGCTACTGCCTGGGCATCACCGCGGTCGACCCCGTCGGCATGGATCTCCTGTTCGAGCGCTTCCTCTCCGAGGCGCGGGGGGAGTGGCCCGACATCGACCTGGACCTGCCGAGCGGCGACCGCCGCGAGCAGGTGATCCAGCACGTGTACCGCCGCCACGGTCCCCACCGGGCCGCCATGACCGCCAACGTCATCACCTATCGGGGCCGCCTGGCGGCGCGCGAGGTCGGCAAGGCCCTCGGCCTGCCCCCGGACGTGCGCGACCGCCTGGCGAAGCTCGTGCCGAACTGGGGCTACCGGGACCCCGAGGACGTGCTCGTCCGCCACCTCGACGCGGCCGGCTGCGACAGCCGCCACCCGCGCCTCCGCGCCTTCGCGGCGCTCTGGAGCCTGATCCAGGACCTGCCGCGGCACCTCGGCCAGCACTCGGGGGGCATGGTCATCTCCGGGGGGCGCCTCGACGAGGTCGTGCCGCTCGAGCCGGCGACGATGCCCGGCCGCGTCGTCATCCAGTGGGACAAGGACGACTGTGCGGCCCTCGGCATCGTGAAGGTGGACCTGCTCGGCCTCGGCATGATGGCGGTCCTGCAGGATGCCATCACCCTCGTGCGGTCGGAGGGCGGCACGTTCGACCTGGCCGCCCTCCCGCCGGACGATCCGGCCGTCTACGCGGCGCTCCGGAAGGCCGACACCATCGGCCTCTTCCAGGTCGAGAGCCGCGCCCAGATGGCGACGCTCCCCCGCATCCAGCCGGAGCGCTTCTACGACCTGGTCGTGCAGGTCGCCATCATCCGCCCCGGGCCGATCGTGGGCCAGATGGTGCACCCCTACATCAACCGGCGGCGCGGGCGCGAGCCCGTCACCTACCCCCATCCCTCGCTCGAGCCGATCCTCCGGCGCACGCTCGGCGTGCCCCTCTTCCAGGAGCAGCTCCTGCGCATGGCCATGGTGGCCGCGGGCTTCAGCGGGAGCGAGGCGGAGGAGCTGCGCCGCGCCTTCGGCTTCAAGCGCTCCGAGACGCGCATGGGCGAGATCGAGGCGAAGCTCCGGGCGGGCATGGCGCGCAACGGGATCACCGGCGCCGCCGCCGACGAGATCGTGCGCTCGATCACCTCCTTCGCCCTCTATGGGTTTCCTGAGTCGCACGCCAGTAGCTTCGCCCTGCTCGTGTACGCGAGCGCCTGGCTGCGGACACACCATCCCGCGGCCTTCTACGCGGCGATCCTGAACAATCAGCCGATGGGCTTCTATCACCCGGCGACGCTGGTGAAGGACGCGCAGCGCCACGGCGTCCGCATCCTGCCCGTCGACGTGACGGTTTCCGACTGGCTCTGTGTGATCGAGGGCGCCGGGGTGCGGCTGGGGCTGCGCTACGTCAGCGGGCTCAGGGAGTCGGCGGGGCGCGCGATCGTCGCCGCGCGGCGGGAGCGGCCGTTCCGCGACGCGGACGATCTCGTCCGTCGCGGCGGGCTCGCCCGCGACGAGGTGGAGACGCTGGCGGAGATCGGCGCGCTCGCGCCATTCGGACTCACGCGGCGTGCCGCGCTCTGGGAGGGCGCGCGCGTCATCCGGCCCGCCGGAGCGCTCTTCGAGGCAGACGGGGATGGCGATCCAGGCGGGACAGACGCGGTGTCACCGGAGCCGGCCGGTGCGTCGTCAGTGCCGGATGGGAATCCGGATGGGAACATGGAGCCGCCCATGGGTCACGGGAGGCGGCCCCCGCAGGGTCCGGCGTCCGTCGTCGACGAATCGTGGCGATCCGACACGGCCCGCGAGCGGTCCCCGCTCCCGGAGATGACGCGCGAGGAGCGGCTCGTGGCGGACTACGCCGGCACCGGGGTGACGATCGGGCCGCACCCCATGGCGTTCCGGCGCGCCGATCTCACCCGGCTCGGCGTGCGGCGGGCGGTCGACCTGCCCGGGATCGGGCACGGTCATCCCGTGCGCGTGGCCGGGAGCGTGATCGTCCGCCAGCGGCCCGGGACCGCCAAGGGGTTCGTGTTCCTGAGCCTCGAGGACGAGACCGGCATCGCGAACGTCATCGTGCGGCCCCGGCTCTTCGAGCGCTGCCGGCTCGTGCTCGTCAGCGAGCCGTTTCTCCTGGTCGGGGGCACGCTCCAGCAGCAGGACGGCGTGGTCTCGGTCCGCGCCGAGCACGTCGAGCCGCTCTCGCCCCTCGCGCACACCGTGCCCTCCCACGATTTCGGGTAGGGCGAAGTGTGGGTGCGTCACGCGCCGTCCCTGAGCCTGAGCGCGTTGAAAGCGGGCACGGGCTTGGCGAATCCCTTCAGGGCGAGCGGGCCGATCTCCTCCGTCTCGATCAGCTCCTCGACTTCCCCCGCGACCCGCAGCGAGATGAGGATCTGCCCGGGCCTGGCCTCCCCGCAGAGGCGGGCGGCCAGGTTGGTGACGGTGCCGATCGCCCCGTAATCCGAGCGGCCCTCGAAGCCGATGGCGCCGATGGTCGCGTAGCCCTGCGCGATGCCCACTCCCAGCTCCAGCCCGTACCCGCGCTTGCGCCACTTCCCGACCAGATCGGCCACGCGATCCCGCATCGTCACGGCCATCCGGATCGCGCGCTCGGCCGGATTGGGCACCTGGACCGGGTCGTTGAAGAAGATCATCATGCCGTCGCCGGTGAACCGCTCGAGCGTCCCCTCGTGGGCGAGGATCAGCTTGCCCATCTCGGCGTGATACTCCCGGAGGACGCCCATCACCTCTTCCGGCTCGGAGGTCTCGGCGAACGCCGTGAACCCGCGCAGGTCGAGAAAGACGACCGTGATCTCGCGACGGTGCGTCTTGAGCGGATCGTCCGCGCCCCCCTTGACGATCAGCTCGGCGAGCTGCGGCGAGAAGAAGCGCTTGAGCCGGCCGAGCTGCTCGACCATCCGGTAGGTCCGGGCGTTGTCGATCGCCGTGGCCGCCTGATTGCCGACGATCCGGAGCAGGATCTCGTCGAGCTCGTCGAACGCGCTCGGCCGCGGGCTCTCGACGAGGAGTACGCCGACCAGCCGGTCCTTGACGAGCAACGGCATGGCGAGCTGACTCTGGGCCCCGGGGAGGCCGGGGAGCTTCGCCCCCGCACTCGCGTGGGCCAGCTCCCCGGCCTCCTCGAGCCTCGCCCGCACGCTCAGGAGGTAGCTGACGCTCGCGCCGATGTTGCCGATGCGCATCATCCGCTTCCGCTCCGCCACCACGCCGGCGACGCCCTCGCCGATCGCCACCTCGGCGCCCACCCCGCTCTGCTCGTAGCCCCGGGTCGCGAACACCCTGAGCCTGTCCTCGGCCACCTCCTTCAGGAGGATCATCGAGTGCTGGAAGCCCAGCACCCGCTCCATGGCCCGGAGGACGATCTCGAGCACCTGATCGAGGTCGAGCGTCGAGGTGATCTCCGACGTGATTTCCTGGATGATCCTGACGTCGTCGGTCCTCTTGGCGAGGTCCCGGTTCAGCCGGTCGATCGTCCGCTGGTTCTCGGCGATCTGCTCCCTGAGTCCGCTGTCCTCGCCGCCCGCCGTCACGCGCCGCGCCTCGCGTTCTCCTCGCGTCCGCCTACCGCTCGAACTCCGACGGCGGCAGGCGCTCGGCGACGTTCCTTTCGAGGGAGACGACGCGGCAGATGTCCGCGGCCTGGAGCTTGAAGATCCCCTTCATTCCCACGATGGACGCGATCGCCTCGATCTGCATGTCCATGGTCTCGAAGATCGGCCCGCTCGTCTCGGAGTGGTCGTACTCCAGTTCCAGGTCCCACGTGTCGAACGTCGCCGGGCTCATGACCCACACGAGCGCACGCGGGTTCTCCCGCAGGTTCCGGCGCGTCTTGTTGAAGAACTGGTAGGAGAGCGCCACGTGGTCCGCGTCGACGTAGTAGACCTGCGAGATCGCGGTCGCGTTCGGCGTGCCGTCGAGTGCACAGGTCACCACGTGCGCCGGAATCACCCCCTGCATCGCCGGCTTGATCTCCTCCGGTAGCATCCCCATGCGGCTGGCTCCTCCTCTTCGGTCAACGTCGGGGGGAGCGAACGCCGCTCCTCCCCGACCCCCCGCCGGTCTTCGTGAACGTCGATGTCCTCGCGCGCTCTCAGTCCATCTTCTTCCCGGCCCCGGGCCCGGGAGTCTGGAGGAAGACCTCCTCCGCCCGAAACGTGATGGCCACGCACGGCCGGTACGCGAACCCCAGGGTGAGCGCCCTCGCGATCTCCTCGGGATAGGCGGTCTGGCGGACTGCCGCGAGGAACTTGCTCCGGTAAGCGTCCTGCACGCCCGCGTCGCTCTCGTCCCCGGGCCGCGCGGACAGGTACGTCCCCTTGAGCTGGTACGCTTCGTGGCTGACGAGCGCGAACCCGAGGGCCACCCTTCCGTTGTTCTCGAGATTGGCCAGAATCGGCACGGATCGACTCTCGGGCACGAAGAAGGTCACCGTCTCGCGGTCGGGATGGACGACGGCGCCGATCGCGAAGGTATGCACGGGGCGAAGCGTCTCGTCCCGCGTGCCCGCCTGGATGAACGCGGGCCCCTGCAAGACTTCGACGACCCTGTCAGGAATCACGTGAGCGCCCTCCCGGGCCTCACCACCTCGCTGC
>CAZWXA010000110.1:8461-10194 GCA_964637755.1 uncultured bacterium
CTCAAGCGGCTCCAGAAGCGCGAAGGGAAACCGCTCGGGCGACTCGTGTCGGACCTCCTGGCCCGGGCGCTGAGTCGACAGAAAGCCGCGCGACCGACGGTCTCTCCGCTTCGGTGGATCTCGCGGCCCATGGGCGCGCGGGTGGATCCGACCGACAAGGACGCCGTCTACGCGCTCCTTGATCGGGAGCGGCACACCCGGACTCCGATCGGGCGGCGCCGGTGAGCTTCGCCATCGACGCCAACATCCTTCTCTATGCGTCGGACGAGGCGAGCCCGTTCCATCGGCGCGCGTCGGAGTTCCTCGTCAAGTGTGCCTCGGATGGCCGGGTTTTCTACCTGGCGTGGGCGACGCTGATGAGCTACGTGCGGATCTCGACCCACCCGCGGATCTTTGCCCAGCCGCTGTCCCCGCACGAGGCGATGCAGAACGTCGAAGCGTTGCTCCAGCTTCCCCATGTCCGGGTGCTGGCGGAACAGGAGGACTTCTGGGACGTCTATCGGGAGGTCGCCGAGGGACACGCGGTCCGGGGGAACCTGGTGCCGGATGCTCATCTCGCTGCCCTGCTGCGCCAGCACGGCGTCACCACACTGTATACGAACGATGTCGATTTCCGCCGGTTCGACTTCCTCGAGGTGCGCGACCCCTTCAAGGGCTGAGCCCTCTCCGGAAGGCGTCCCGCTTCACAAGCGGGGCCCCCGCGGGTAAACTCGCACGAAGGCTGGTCGCGCGGGTCGTCTCCCGGGACGCAGGCCTCGTGGGCGGCGCGCGCGGTGGCCGGAACCTTCATCACGAAGCGAGACGAAGCCAGGGGGGGGCATGGCGCTGTTCGATCTGACGGGACGGGTCGCGGTGGTGACCGGAGGCAACGGGGGCATCGGGCTCGGGATGGCCCGCGGTCTGGCCGAGGGCGGCGCGCGGATCGTCGTCGCCGCGCGGAATCCCGACAAGGGCCGGGACGCCGTCAAGGAGCTCGAGGGGCTGGGCGCCCAGGCCTGCTTCTGCGAGGTCGATGTCGCGGACGAGGCCTCGGTCGAGGCGATGGTGCGGCGGAGCGCCGACGCGTTCGGGGGAGTCGACATCCTCGTCAACAACGCCGGCACCAACCTGCGCAAGCAGCCGCAGGAGTACACGCTGGCGGAGTGGCATCATGTGCTCGACACGAACCTCACGAGCGCCTTCCTGTGCTCGAAGGCCGTCTACCCGCTGATGAAGAAGGCCGGCCGGGGCAAGATCATCAACATCGGCTCGATGATGTCGATCTTCGGCGCGTCCTTCACCGCGCCGTACGCCGCCAGCAAGGGCGGCCTCGTCCAGCTGACGAAGGCGCTGGCCACCGCGTGGGCGCGCGACAACATCCAGGTCAACGCCGTCCTGCCGGGCTGGATCGACACCGAGCTGACACAGGGCGCGCGCAAGCAGGTCACCGGGCTCCACGAGCGGGTCCTGGCCCGCACGCCCGCGGGACGCTGGGGCGTCGGCGACGACCTGGCCGGCGTTGCGGTCTTCTTCGCCGGCCCGGCGTCGGACTTCATCACCGGCACGGCGATCCCGGTCGACGGCGGGTACTCCGTCCAGGGATGACGGTCGCGTCCCCGGCGTGTCGCCGCCCCCGTTGACGTCGCGGCTGGCGCCGCCGGACGCCCAGCCCGGATCGTTCATGAACGGCGGCAACTGGCCTGCGATGGCGCGCGCGGTGGCGCTTCTCGTCGTGCTCGCGGTCGCCTCGGCCT
>CAZWXA010000111.1:0-10163 GCA_964637755.1 uncultured bacterium
GCGTCGGCTGGGCGGCGGCCGTCGGCAACCTCACCGTCAGCGCGGCGCTGATGCCCGTGGGCGGACCCGCGGGGGCGGCGCTCAGCCTCACGCGGTGGAGCAACGCCCTCAACGATTATGTCAAGCAGGAGCCGGTCAGCCGGCTGCGGATCATCAGCGAGGAGAAGCTGAAGGCGAGCGGCGTGTCGTCTGACCTGGCCGGCCGCTTTCTAAACAACCCTGCCTTCACTCCCCGCCAGTGGATCATCATCTCCGAGGCGCTGGCCCGGCTCGGGCCGGCCCCCGCCAACGGGCGCGATTCCTTCTTGGAGGTGGCGCTGCGCGCCCAGGACGACGTGGAGGCCGACTTCTTCACCAACACGGCCCAGATCCTGCGAGGCTACCACGAGGGTGTGTCGCCGATCACCGGAATCCAGATGCTCGGCGGTCGCCTGGTGGCGGCGCAGGCGCAGAGCGGGAACGCGCTGGTGCCGGTGCCGGCGGATTACCTCATCTGGACCCAGACGGTGCAGAAGCGAGCGCAGGGGGCGAAGACGACCTACCAGGCGCCCGGGTTCAACGGGAAGTTGGACCTGTGGCTGACCGGGAAGGCCTCGGCGATGGCAAAGCAGAACCTCGCCGCGCTGGGGCTGATCGTCACCGAAGAGGTCGGCAAGCGGGTGGAGATCGTCGACTGAGCACGAGAAAAGGAGCTGACATGCGAACAGCGAAGGCAATCATCCTAGCGGCTTCGGCCCTTCTCTCTCTCCCGGCGGTTGCTGCGGCCCAGACCCCGGGCGAGGTCTTCCGCAAAGTCACGCCCTCTGTCGTGGTCATCAAAGCAAAGGGCACCGAGGTCACCGCGGGCGGCCAGGTGCGCTTCCTCGAGACCGGCTCCGGCGTCTTGATTTCCGACGACGGCAAGGTCATGACGGCGGCCCACGTGGTCCACTCGATGAACGAGATCAGCGTGGAGTTCCTGGGCGGCGAGACGGTGTCGGCAAAGGTGATCGCCTCCGAGCCCGCGGCCGATCTCTCCCTGCTCCTGCTCGACCGTGTCCCGCCGGGCGTCCGCGTGGCCAAGATGGCCGACTCGAACACGGTTCGGGTGGGCGACACGGTCTATATCGTCGGTGCGCCCTACGGCCTTAGCTACTCCTTGAGCGCCGGGCTCATCAGCGCCCGCTGGGCGCCCAACACGGTGCACAGGGCCATGCCGCTCGCCGAGTTCTTCCAGACCAACGCCACGATCAACACGGGCAACTCCGGCGGGCCCATGTTCAACGCGGCGGGCGAGGTGATCGGCATCGTCAGCCACATCATCTCCAAGTCGGGCGGCAGCGAGGGGCTGGGCTTCGTCGTCACGATGAAGACGGCCCAGCAGCTCCTGCTCGCGAAGAAGTCCTTCTGGGGAGGGCTCGAAGGGCAGATCCTCAGCGACGAGCTGGCCGATCTCCTCAATGTCCCGAACAACATGAGCGGGTATCTCGTCAAGAGCGTGGCGAAGGGTTCGCCCGGGGATGAGGCGGGGCTCCGCGGCGGCACCAAGGTCGTCACCATCGACGGTCAGCAGGTCGTGCTGGGTGGGGACATCCTCCTCTCGGTCAAAGGAATACCGACAACCTCGGTGGCGAACATGATGAAGCTCCGCGACGAACTGGCCGCGCTCAAGCCCGGGACGCAGCTCAAGGCAACCGTCCTGCGGGCCGGACGCATCGTTGAGCTGACCGGAGTGGTGCCATAAGCCATCTCCAGTCGGCGCTCGTGCTGAGGCGCGCGGGTTTCCTCGCGTGCGTGCTCTTGCTGGCGTGCGCGTGTCACCATCCTGCTGGCGGGACAAGTACTCGAGCTGACCGGTAAGGCGCCGTGAGACGGGAGGGATTGACATGACCCACACGGCACCATGAGGCGGCGCCAATGAGTTGGCTCACCGTGGCGAGACACGAGCTCCGTGAAGTAGGCTTGGTCACGCTCTATTTCCTGTTCTGCTTCGGCCTCGTCTTGACGCTCATGAAGCTTTTTCTCGCCCAGTACCAGATCGAGTTCTACGGCCTGTCCGTCGTGGTCGTCAGCGCTCTCATCGCCGCCAAAGTGGTGGTAATCCTGGACAAGACCCCGGTGGGCACCCGCTTCGCCGCCGGCCAGCGACCTGGACTGGCCGCGCTGTACAAGACGCTCATCTACACGGCCGCGACGTTCCTCCTCATCATCGGCGAGCAGGTGTTTCACGCCTACCGCGAAAGCGGCGCGCTCGGTCGAGCGGTCTCGGAGGTCTGGGCGCATCGGGACCGGAACGTCATGTTTGCCAAGGTGATCTGTGTCGGGTTGGCCTTCGCGGCATACCACCTGTTTGTGGAGACCGACCGGCGGCTGGGCACGGGCACACTGTGGCGTGCGATCTGGGATCGAAACGTTAAGACCGGGAGGCAGACATGACGCGATTTGGGAAACTGGCCGTGCTGGCCGCGCTCGTGAGCCTCGGGGCCGGGTGCGCGACCGCCACGACGACGGCCACCGGCGGGGGGCAGGTCCGGGCATCCATTGTAGAAGTCCTGCCCAACGGGCTCACCCTCATCTTGCAAGATCACCGCGCGGCCGACATCGTCGCCGTCTACCTCTGGGTGGCCACGGGCGTGCGGTACGAGACCCCGGAGACACTTGGCCACGCGCACTTCCAGGAGCACATGCTCTTCAAGGGCACGGACACCTTCGGCCCGGGCTACATCGACCGCGCGGTGGAGGGGACGGGCGGGCGCTCCAACGCATTCACGACATTCGACTACACGACGTTCCAGGTCCTCGTGCCGAGCGAGGCGACACCCGTCGCCATCCAGCTGCTCGAAGACATGGCCTTCCGCTCGAAGTTCGATCCCAAGGAGGTGGACGCCGAGCGCCAGGTCATCTCCGAAGAATCCCGCATCGAGACCGACACGCCCAAGAGCGGCATCATACGCCAGCTCTACGGCATGGTGTTCGGCCCGCATCCCTACGGCAGGCCGGTGCTCGGCACGCCGGCCACGATGAAGGCGGCGACGCAGGACAACCTGAAGGCGTTCAATCACCGGTTCTACACGCCGGAGAACATGGCGCTCGTGGTGGTAGGTCCCGTCGACGCCAAAGCCGTCCGGGCCATGGTCGACCGCACCTTCGGCAAGCGGCCACGGACGGGCTACACGCCGCCGGCCGTCCCGCCCCTGGCGCCCATCACGGGGGTCGTGCGGCGCACGGTGGAGCGGCCGGAGCAGCAGGCATATCTTGCGCTGGGCTGGCAGGCGCCCCGCCTCGCCGATCCGGATAGCCTGCCGCTCGATCTGCTCGCCACGATCCTGGGGGGCAGTGAGAGCTCGCGCCTGGCCACGATGCTCCGCGACGGCGAGCGGATCGTGTCCCGCGTCACTGTGGACAACTCCACGCAGCAGCTGTCGGGTATGATCTACGTCTACGCGCAGCTCGAGGCGGGTGACGTCGACAAGGTCGAGCAGCGCATCCTCGAAGAGATCACGCGCCTCCAACAGGAGGGGCCCACCGAGGAGGAGCGGGAGCTGGCGATCACCAAGGCGGAGTCTGAGCACGCCTTCGCCTACGAGACGTCCGACGGCGTGGCCTCGGCGTACGGCATCGCGCAGATAACCGCCACGCTCGATGACGAGCTCCGTTATATCGAGCGCCTGCGGACCGTCACCCGCGAACAGATCCGTGATGCGGCGCGCAAGTACCTCCCCGTGACCGCCTACGCGCGGGTGGCCTTCGCGCCGAGGAGGACGCAATGAGTCGCCGAGTGCTCGCCGTCGCCGCCATCCTGGCTCTGCTGACTCCCGCGGCTGTCTTCGCAGAGACCGCCGGCGTCACGCGCAGCCGCCTGCCCAACGGCCTCACCGTCGTCGTGCGGGAGAATTCCGAAGCACCCGTCGTCGCCTCCTCGCTCCTGGTGAAGATGGGCACGCGCACGGAGACCCCGGACAACGCCGGCATCTCCAACATGCTGCAGACTATGCTGGTGCGCGGCACGGAGCGGATGAACGGCGCGCAGATCGCCGCCGCCGCCGACCGGATGGGCGGTAGCATCGACGCCTACGGCGACGCCGACTACTCCGAGATCACAGCGACGGCGCTCTCGCGCAACTGGCCGCAGATGCTCGAGCTGGTCTCCGACGTCGCCCTGCGCCCCACCGTGCCCGACGGCACCGTGCAAGGGGTGCGAGACTTCATCCTCCGGCAGATCAGGAACCGCGGCGAGAAGCCCTTCGACGTCGCCACCGACCGGATGCGCGCGGCGCTCTTCGGCGCCCATCCCTACGCCCGGGATCCGCTCGGGCGCCGGGAGAGCGTGGAGCGGCTCACCCGGGATGCGCTCCTAGCCTACTACCGGCGCCAGTACGTGCCCGAACAGATGGTCCTCGCCGTGAGTGGCGACGTGAAGGGTGCCGAGGTGCTCGCGCGGGTTCAGCGCCTCTTCGGCGCGTTGCCCCCGGGGAAGGCGCCGTCGCAGTCGCTTCCCGCGCCGCCTCCGATGGCGGCCACCCGCGAGGTGTTGATCGTGCCGGGCGCGCAGGCGCAGATCTTCATGGCCACGCTGGCGCCCCCGTTCACGCATCCCGACTACCCGGCGCTCAAGGTGATGACCGCGATCCTCGGCGGGGGTATGGCGTCGCGCTTCTTCTCCGACCTGCGCGACAAGCAGGCGCTGGCGTACACGACGGGGGCCCTGTACCCCCCGCGTATGGACACGAGCGGCTTCGTGGCCATCCTGGGGACGGCGCCAGCCAACGTGCCCAAGGCCGAGGCTGCGCTCAGGGAGCATCTCGCACGCATCCAGAACGAACCGGCGTCAGCGGAGGAGGTGGCCGTGGCCCGCTCCTACGTGGTCGGCAGCCAAGCGATGGACCGCCGCACGAACGCGCGGCAGGCCTGGTACCTGGCGGCCGCCGAGCTGGCCGGCGTGGGCTACGAGTTCTTCGACGTCTACGTGGCCAACGTCAGGAAGGTCACGCCTGCCGACGTGCAGCGCGTGGCCAAGCAGTATCTCGGCGTGCTGCGGACCGTCATCGTCCAGCCGCAGTGACGTGCACGCCCGCGCTGGCGCTGCGCTACGCCGAGACGGATCGGGTGCCCGATCCCGAGGCGGCGCTGAAGAAGACCGTTAGGAAACTCAGTCCCGCCGCCGCTCGGTCGCGTGGTTGCCTCGGTGTACCCCTAGAGGAGGTCGAGCGATGAGAGGTTTCTGCGGTGTCATCGCGCTCGCCGCGCTGCTCAGCGGCTGCGCCGCTCCCGGCACGCTCAAGACGCCCGCTTCCGGCGAGACGGGCTTGCCGCCGCCCAGCCGGGAGGTGCTCGGAAACGGCATGCGCCTCATCATCCAGGACCACCGGGCGGCCGACGTCGTGGCCCTCTATCTCTTCGTGGGCGTCGGCGGGCGCGACGAGGTGCCGAACCAGCTCGGCTTCTCGCACTTCCAGGAGCACATGCTGTTCAAGGGGACAGACACCCAGCCGCCGGGATGGGTGGACCGCGCGGTCGAAGGCGTCGGAGGCAAGTCCGACGCCAAGACCTCCCTCGATTACACGATGTACTCCCTCGTCGTGCCCGCCGAGGAGACCGCCAACGGGATCCAGATCCTGGCGGACATGGCCCTCCGCTCGAAGTTCGATCCGGTGGAGCTGAAGCGCGAAGGCGAGGTCATCGTGGAGGAGGGGAACATCGAGCAGGACACCCCCCGCACCGCCCTGGTCCGCGGGCTCTACGGCCTCGTCTTCCGTGGGACTTCCTACGGCCGCTCGATCCTGGGCTCGCCCGAGACACTCCGGGCTGGCACCCGCGAGACCGTGTATAGCTACTACAAGCGCCACTACGTCCCGCAGTACATGACCCTTGTGGTGGTGGGCCCCGTGGAGCGGAAGGCAGTCAAGGCGGCCGTCGGCGAGACCTTCGGGAAGGTCCCGGCCACCCCCTTCAAGCGCGCGCCGGTGCCGCCGCCCCCGCCGCTCACCGGCGGGATCCGCCGTCAGGTGGAGCGCCCGGAGCAGCAAGCCTTCCTCGGGATGGCGTGGGCCGCGCCGCGCGCGGACAACCCCGACGGCTTCGCCATGGACCTCCTGACCTCCATCCTCGGCGGGTCGGAGAGCTCCCGCCTGGCCCGGACGCTCCGCGACCGCGACCAGCTCGTGTCGAGCATCACGATGAGCTACGCCGCGCTCGACGGGGCCGGCATCGTGAGTCTCCGGGCCGAGCTGGAGGCGCCGGACCTCGAGAAGGTGGAGCGCCTGGTCCTGGAGGAGATCCAGCGGATCCAGGCGGACGGGGTGACGGAGGACGAGCGTCAGCTCGCCCTCATCCAGTTCGAATCCGAGCACGCCTTCGACACCGAGACCGTCGAGGGCCTCGCCAACGCGTACGGCATCGCGGAGACGACGTGGACCCTGGAGGCCGAGCTGACCTACGTGGACCGCCTCCGGCAGGTGACCCGGGAGCAGATCCGCGACGCCGCGCGCAGGTACCTCCCGCAGACGGACTACGCCCGGCTCGCCTTCGTGCCAAAGGCCCGCCAATGAGGCGCCGCCGAGGCCCGATCCTGCTGGCCCTTGCGCTGCTGACGTTGGCGACCCCGGTGCTCGCCGCCGAGCCGGGAGCGGTCACCCGGACGAAGCTCCCGAACGGATTGACGGTCCTCGTGAGGGAAAACCCCACCTCCGCCGTCGTGGCCGTCGCGCTCGCGGTGAAGATGGGGACGCGCTGGGAGACGCCCGAGACGGCCGGCATCTCCAACTTCCTCCAGCTCATGGTCGTCCGCGGGACGACCTCTCGGAGCGGGACGCAGATCGTCGAGGACGCCGAGCGGCTCGGCGGCCGCATCGACGCCCGGGGTGACCAGGACTGGTCCGCCATCGAGGCCGCCGCCCTGGCCCGCAACTGGATGCCGCTGCTCGATCTAGTCGCCGACGTCGCCCTCCACCCGTCGATGTCGGAGGGGGTCGTGGAAGGGGTCAAGCAGTTCCTGCTGCGCCAGGTCCGCAATCGCGGCGACCAGCCCTATCCCGTCGCCCTCGACACGCTGATGCAGTCGCTCTTCGGCTCGCATCCGTACGCTTGGCGTCCGCTGGGTCGGCGGGCGAGCCTGGAACGCCTGGACCGTGCGGCGCTCCTGGTCCACTACCGCCGCCACTATGTTCCTGGAGGCATGGTCCTGGCCGTCAGCGGCCAGGTCAGTGCCCCGGCGGTCTTGAGGGAAGTCGAGCGGCTGTTCGGCGCCATGCCCGCGGGACAGCCGGCCGCCCCTCCCGCCGCGACGGCGCCTGCCATGGCGGCCACGCGCGAAGTCAGCAAAGTGGCCGGCGCCCAGACTCAGATCCTCCTGGGCACGCTGGCCCCCCCGCTCACCCATCCCGACTATCCCGCGATGAAGGTGCTGAGTACCGTCCTCGGCGGCGGGATGGCCGGCCGCTTCTTCTCCGAGATCAGGGACAAGCAGGCGCTGGCCTACTCCACGGGGGCACTCGATCCCATGCTGGTGGACCCCGGATATTTCGTGGCCCAGCTTGGCACCGGCCCCGAGAATCTTTCGCGGGCTCAGGCAAGCCTGAAGAGGGAACTGGAGCGGATCCAGCAGGACCCGCCGTCGGCGGAGGAGCTCCGCGTGGCGAAAGCCTATCTGCTCGGCAACTTCTCGATGGACCGGCGCACGAATGAGCGACAGGCCTGGTACCTGGCGACGCTCGAGGTCGCCGGGGTCGGGCACGACTTCCTCGACCGCTACGTGACGGCCGTCAAGGCGGTCACCGCTCAGGACGTCCAGCGGGTCGCGCGGACGCACCTGGGGACGATACGCGAGAGCATCGCCGGCCCCTAGGGAGGTCATCGACTCGACTAAGGAGGTCTTACGATGCGAACGTCGCTGATTATTGCCGTGGTCGGAGCCTTGCTGGCGTGGTGTCCGCCCGACGTCCAGGCCCAGGACGTGGGCGAGCTGTTCCGAAAGATCAACCCCTCGGTGGTCGTGATCCGGGCGAAGGGCCGGGAGGTCACGGCCGCGAGAGGCATCTCGCAGTTCAGCGAGACCGGGTCCGGCGTCCTCATCTCCGCGGACGGCAAGATCATGACGGCCGCTCACGTCGTGTCCAACATGGACGAGATCACCGTCGAGTTCCTCGGCGGCGAGACGCTGAAGGCGCACGTCGTCGCGTCCGAGCCCGCCGCCGATGTGTCCCTCCTCCAGCTGCAGAGTGTTCCGAAGAGCGCGCAGGTCGCGCGCCTTGGCGACTCGGACAAGGTCAGGGTGGGAGAGCAGGTGGTCGTCGTGGGCGCGCCGTACGGGCTCTCGTACTCCTTGAGCGTGGGTTGGATCAGCGCCAAGTGGGCGCCCAACACGGCGTACCGCGCGATGCCGCTCGCCGAGTTCTTCCAGACCAACGCGACGATCAACACGGGGAACTCCGGCGGGCCGATGTTCAACATGGCCGGCGAGGTCATCGGCATCGTCAGCCATATCATCTCGAAGTCCGGAGGCAGCGAAGGCCTCGGGTTCGTGGTGACGATGAAGTCGGCGCGCCACTTCCTGATCGAGAAAAAGTCGCTCTGGGGCGGGCTCGACGGCATCTTTCTAACGGGGGAGCTCGCCGAGATCTTCAACGTCCCAGGCGGGACCGGTTACCTCGTCAAGAGCGTCGCCAAGGGCTCGCCCGCCTGGGACGCGGGGGTCCTGGGAGGGGATCGGGCCGCGACGATTGGGGGCCAGGAGATCGTCGTCCGGGGCGACATCCTCCTGGAGGTCGCCGGGATCCCCGTCAAGCACGTGAACGACATGGTGCTAATCCGGGAAAAGCTCGGCGCCATGCAGCCCGGACAGCCCATCAAGATCTCCGTGCTGAGGGCGGGCAAGGTGGTCGAGCTCACGGGGAAGGTGCCGCCCTGATCTCCGACGATCCGGGAGGGGAGACGATGAGATTCCGACACGGGTTCCTCCTCGTCGCGCTCGCGGTGATGGCGGGCTGCGCGGCCGGGGCTGAGTTTGTCTATACCAAACCCGGTGTCACCGAGCAGCAGCGCGAGCGAGACAAATACGAGTGCCTGGTCGAGTCGACGGAGACCGTGTCGGGCGGCTACGGCGGTGGGCCCACTCGCCGGGTGGATACCGACCGCTTCCAGCGCTGCATGCAGGCACGCGGCTACGAAGTCAAGACGAAGGCGGAATAGGGGAAATCACCGATGAGACCAGCTATCTCACGGCCGGCCTGGTGGCTGACCCTGCTGACGGCGGCGATGCTTGTCGTCGGACCGCTCCAGGCGCGGCCGGCCGGCGCGCAGGAGAACGCTACGGAGCTGGCGAAGAAGACCCAGAACCCGGTGGCCGACCTCATCAGCGTGCCGTTCCAGAGCAACTTCTACTTCAACGCGGGGTCCAAGGACGCGACGGTCTACGTCCTCAACGTCCAGCCCGTGATTCCGTTCCGCCTCACCGAGGACTGGAACCTCATCACGCGGACGATCGTGCCCATCATCAACCAACCGTCGCTCTTCCCGCACGTTGACAGCGCCTTCGGGCTGGGCGACATCAACCCCACGTTCTTCCTCTCCCCGGCCAAGCCGGGGAAATTCATCTGGGGGGTGGGGCCCACCTTCACGTTCCCGACCGCCACCGCCGATCTCCTGGGCAAGAGCAAGTGGAGCATGGGCCCGGCGGCGGTGGGGCTCTTCATGGACGGGCCATGGGTCATCGGCGCGCTGGTCAATAACCAGTGGTCGTTCGCGGGCTCGGGCCGGAAGGACGTGAGCGCGTTCCTGCTGCAGCCCTTCGTGAACTATAACCTCGCCGGCGGCTGGTACCTGAGCAGCGCACCCGTCCTCACCGCCAACTGGAAGGCGGACAGCGGCGACCAGTGGACGGTCCCCCTGGGGGGCGGTGTGGGCAAGCTGTTCAGGCTGGGTAAATTGCCGGTGAACACCCAGCTGCAGGCGTTCTCCAACGTCGCGCGGCCGTCGGGCGGGCCCGACTGGCAGCTTCGCTTCCAGGTCCAGTTCCTCTTCCCCAAGTAGAGACCAGGAGCAACGAGCGCTGCGAGCCATGAAAGACTCATCAACCTGGGGGCGGCGTTCAGCCAGCCAGCATGCCGGCATCGAGCAGGTCGAACCGGACATTGGGATGGCGCGTGCGCAGGGAGCAGTGAGACCACTTGCTCTCCAGTTGGCGGAGC
>CAZWXA010000112.1:0-8407 GCA_964637755.1 uncultured bacterium
GAGTGAGCCAACGCCGCAGATGGGCCTTTTTCAGCGGCCTGCCGCTCACCAGTTCACTCCGCAGCACGCGTCGTGAAACTCGGGCCGGAGCCCGCGCGACCGGGCGTAGGCGACGATCCCCTCCGCCGGGTAGGCGATGCCGGAGAACCCCGCGTCCACGGCCAGCCGGTCGATCTCGTGCTTCACGGGCCCGATCGGACGCGCGCAGCCGAGGGAGATCGGCGTCTCCGGCAGCGCCTCCCGCGCATCCTGGAAGAACCTCCCGATCTGGTCGAGCGGGGGCGGCGCGATCCCGGCCATGGCGGTCCCGTAGAGCGGCATGAGGATGACGAGCACCAGGAGCTTCGGCCGCCGCCGGGCGATCAGCTCGAGGGCGCGCCACTCGCCGAGCATCCGGCCGCGGTGCAGGCCGAGGATGACGTGCGGGACCAGCGGGACGGCGTACCGTTCGAGCCGCTCCATCGCGCGCTCATACTCGGCGACGGGGACGTCTAGGTGATAGACCTCCCGGATCGTCTCCTCGGCGCCGATCACGTCGAGCATGGCGCCATCCAGGTCCACCTCGCCGAGCGCCGCGGCGGTCTCCTCGTCGGGCAGACCCGGGTGGACGCGCACCGTGAGCCCCAGCTCGCGCCGCGCCCGGACGAGGTCGGGGACGTGTCGCAGGAGTGGCACGCGCCCGCGGCGGTCGCATCCCCCGGAGACCAGGACCCCCCGGGCCCCGCGATCGGCCAGCTCGGCGCAGAGGCCGTAGAGGGACGCGCCCTCCAGGGGCCGCATGCCCTCGAGCACCCGCGAGTTGCAGTGGTCGCAGGCGAGCGCGCACCGCGTTCCGGTGACGCTGATCGACACGAACCGCTCCGGTTCCTGGCCGCCGTACTCCCGGGTCCGGTAGCGCTTGAGGCCGGGAGCGTAGAAGTGGATGGTGGCGCCGGTCACCGGTTGGCCTCGATCTCGGCGAACGCCCACGCGGCGACCGCCGCCTCCTCGTGCAAGAGCCCGGTCCGCTCCTCGTCCCACCGCGTGGCCAGCAGGCGCACGAGCCAGCCGTCTGCGTAAGGTGCGCGGTTCAGGAGGCTCGGCTCGCCGAGCACGGCCTGGTTCACCTCCACCACCGTGCCGGAGACCGGCGCCAGCACGGGACGCACCATCTTCTCCGCCTCGAGGGAACCCATCGCGTCGCCGCGGCGGACCTCCGTGCCGGGCTCGACGAGCTGGACGTAGACCACCGCGCCGAGCAGCTCCTGGCCCAGCGCATCCACGCCGATCGTGACTACTGGATTTGCCGTCGGACAGCCTCCGGGCTTGACGGTCGGCGAGTCACCCGCCGGGGGAATATCTGTCGCCATCCGGGCGCCTCCGGGCCCGACGGTCGGCCGGTCATCCGCCCGGGGGACATCAGGTGCCGTCGGCGCGGCCTCACGTCCGACGGTCGGCGGGTCAACCGCCGGGGAGATATCTCTCGCCGTCGGGAAGGCCGCCCGGCAAACCCAGAGGTGCTCTCGCGGCTCGTACCAGCAGCCGGCGGGGAACTCGCGGCCCTCAACCGTCGCCATCGGCTCCCTCGGCACGGCGGAGACAGGCGATCTCCCGGGTGTCGATCCGGGCGACGTCCCGGTCCAGGTCGTGCGCCAGGGCCCCCGGCCGCTCGCAGCCGCGGTAGATCACGGCCCCGATCTCGATGAGGAGCGGAGGCCGGGAGAGCGCACCTCGCGGCTCACGTCATCCGCCGGCCGGCTCGCACTGGATGCCCTCGCCGTCGAGCCACGCGTGATACGCCTCGATGCCCGCTCCCCCGGTCACCAGGTCCGCGCTGTCACTCTCCCAGGCCGACGGCCGGAGCTTCACGAGCCAGCCAGCGCCGTACGGGTCGTCGTTGACGAGGCCGGGGTTCTGGCGCGCGTGCTCGTTCACCTCGACGATCTCCCCGCCCACGGGCGCCGGCACCGGGCCGACCCACTTCGACGACTCGATCGTGGCCAGACTCTGCCCCTTCGGCACCGCGCGGCCCGCCCGCTTGGGGGTGACCGCGACGATCGTTCCCGCGAGGTGCCGGGCGACGGCGTCGATGCCGACCGTGACGGAGCCGTCGCCCGACTCGCGCACCCACACGTGCTTGTCCATCAGGTAGTAGAGGCCCTCGGGCAGCTCGCAGTTATTGACGCGCGCCATCGTGTGCGTCCTCGAAGTGATAGAGGAGGAGGTGGGAGGGCCCCTCGATCACAGGGATCCGACGCCGGCGCGGCATCGCGCGGCCAGCTCCCCGCCGAGGGTCTCGACCAGCCTGACGAGCCCGCGCCCGGCCACCGTCTCCCCGACGCCGTCCTGCTCGAGCGTCCGGGACGCGAGGCCGAGCTGCGCGAGCGCGTGAACGCGCTCGCTCACGGCCAGCGGCGGCAGCCCGAGGGCCCGCGCGACGGCATCGAGTCCGACGGGCTCGCTCCCGAGGCAGGCGAGGACGCGGTAGTTGACGCCGTCGGTCGCGGCGGCGAGTGCCCGCAGCGTCAGGTCTCGCGCGAGATCGGCGATCGCGCTGTCGTCCGCGGCGAGCGCCGCGAGGCGGCCGGGGGACGCCGCGCGGGCGCCCTCGGTCTCGGGAGCGAACGTGAAACTCTCCAGGCGGCGCTCGGCGAGCAGGACATCGCGCAGGCGCCGCCAGAGGCCCTCCGCCAGCTCCCCGATGGGGTCGCCGAGCGCGCTCACGCCGGCACCTCGTCCGGAGTCCCCGCCTCGACCCTGGTGAGCGCGGCTTCCACCAGCTCCGCGATCTCCTTGACCTCGATGCGCCCCTCCGCGCCCGACGTCTTGACGGCATCGCGGTACATGGCCGCGTCCTTCGGGCAGGCGACCACGAAATACCGGAGTCCGGGGATCTCGAGCGCCTCGGCGATGCGCTGCTCCGCGGGCGTCGGCAGACCGGGCGTCCGCGTGTCGCCCATCCAGATCCGCCCGCCGCCCGCGCCGCAGCAGAAGGTGTTGGCGCGGTTCCGGCGCATCTCGACGAGCCGGAGCCCGAGGGCCGCGAGGATCTCGCGCGGGGCGCCGGTCACCTCGGCGTAGCGGGACAGATAGCAGGGATCGTGGTAGGTGACGACGGCGTCGAGCCGGCCCACGGCGAGGCGGCCGGCCCGCAGGAGATCCCGGACGAGTTCGGTGTAGTGCCGGACCCGGAAGCTCCCGCCCAGCTCCGGGTACTCGAACCGGAGCGTGTTGTAGGAGTGCGGGTCCGTGGTCACGATCTCGCCGAAGCGCGCGCGCCCGAGAGCCGCGAGGTTCTTCTCGGCGAGCATCTGGAAGAGCCCCTCCTCGCCGACGCGCCGCACGTCGTTGCCGGCGTTCCGCTCCCCCTCGTAGAGGATCCCGACATCGAGCCCGGCCGCGTGGAAGACGCGCGCCACACCGCGCGTCAGCCCCTGGAGCGCGGGATCGTACGACGCGTAGTCGCCCACGAACCAGAGGACCTCCACCGGCTCCCGGCGCGCATCCTTGATCGTGAACGGGAGCCCCTGGGTCCACCGCGCCCGGTTCCGCTCCGATTGCCCGAACGAGTTGCCGTAGCGCCCGAGCTTCTCGAGCGTCGCCTGGAGGCCCGGATCGAGCGTGCCGTCGGCGACGAGCCGGCGCCGCAGCTGGACGATCAAGGGCACGTGCTCGATCCCCACCGGGCAGGTCTCGACGCAGGCGAGGCAGGTCGTGCACGCCCAGAGCGTCTCCGCCCGGATGACCGTCCCCGTGACGGTGCCGCTGGCCGGCCCTGGCGACTCGCGCGCCGCGCCCGCCCCTGCCTGCGCTCCATCCACCGGGCGCCCGCCCGTCACGCCGCGCGGACGCCCCTCGTGAAACCAGCTCCGCCCTCCGAGCAGCGTCTCGGCCTGCTCGCGCAGCTCGAGGACCAGGTCGCGCGGCGACAGCGGCGCGCCCGAGGCAGCCGCGGGGCACGCGAGGTGACACCGGCCGCACCTGGTACAGGCGTCGAGATCGAGCAATTCCTTCCAGGTGAAATCCTCGAGCCCCGCATACCCGGGCGTCCCGGCGGCCTCCGGCACCGCCGGCAGCCGCTTGCCGGCCAGCTCGTCCCTGAGTAGAAGGTTGGCGACGTCGACCACGATGTGGATCGCCTTCGAGTACGGAATGTAGGCCACGAACGCGAGGGCGAGGAGGGCGTGCGCCCACCAGGTCCAGACGTGCGACGCATTGGCTCCCGCGCGGGTGAGACCGAGGGCGTCGAGCGCGTTGGCGAGCTGCCAGCCGACCGCGGACCACCGCTCCCAGGGCGGGCGGTCGGCCGCGATCCTGAGGCCCTCGGCGAGGTACCCGGTCACACCGATCGCGAAGAGCAGCCAGACGAAGAGCGCGTCGTCGATCGAGTAGCCCGACCGATCGTACGTGCCGGGAGCGCGGTCCGGCCGGGTGTAGTCGAGGGCCGCGGGACGCAGGCGCCACCGCCGCGCCATCATCACGGCGAGGCCCACCAGGAAGGCGACGCCCATCACGTCGAGGGCGGCCGAGTACCAGAGATAGAACGTCCCGCGCCAGAAGCGCCACGCCGGGTTCAGGAGCCGCACCCCATCGTAGTCGATCATGATGATGACGGTGCCGGCGAAGAGCGCGACGAAGCCCCAGAAGATGCCGAAGTGCGCGAGCCCCACCGAGGTCGCGCGCTTGCGCAGGGTCGCGTGCGAACCGATGGCGAGGCCCGCGCGCGCGAGGCGCGTCCGGAGCTGCGTCCACCGCGGCGCGGGCCTGCCGCGGCGGTACTTCAGGATGCGGCGCCAGGCGCCGAGGGCGAACACCGCGATCGCCAGCGCGGCGAGCAGGTAGAAGAGCGCGATCGCCGGCCCGGACAGGTTCCGGAAGACGTCGCGGGCCGGGACCGCCGCGTCCATCAGACGCGCCTCAGGCGCGGGTGCGCCCCGGGCACTGCGCGGGCGTGCTCGCCCGCCGCGTCCATCACTTCGCCGCCTTGATCTTCTCGGTCAGAAGGGGGAGCACGTCGAAGAGGTCGACCACCACGCCGTAGTGCGCCACGCTGAAGATCGGCGCGTTCGGGTCCGTGTTGACGGCGACGATCAGCTCGGCGCCGCGCATACCCTCGAGATGCTCGGGTGCGCCGCTGATGCCGACCGCCAGGTAGAGCTTCGGCTTGACGGTCATCCCCGACTTGCCCACCTGTCGCGTCTTCGGCAGCCAGCCCTGGTCCACGATCGGCCGCGACGCGGAGAGGGCGCCGCCGAGCGCCTCGGCCAGCTCCTCGACCAGCGCGATGTTGTCGCGCGACTGGATCCCGCGCCCCACGCTGACGAGGACCGGCTGGCGCGTGATGTCGACGTCGCCGCCCGCGGGCCTGATCAGCCGCCGGAAGCGGGTCCGGTCCTTCTCGCCCGGCGGTGCCGGGATCCGCTCGATCGCGGGCTGCGCGGCGACGCGGCCACCCTCGGCAGGGAACGAGCCGGCCAGGACCGACAGGATCGCCGCCTCTCCGTCCACCTCCGCCTCGGCGAGGATCTTGCCTCCGTAGATCTGGCTCGTGGCGACGAGCCGGCCCCCGTCGATCCTGGCCTCGCGGCAGTACGCGACCAGCGGCCAGCCGAGGGCGCCCGACAGGCCGGCGGCGAGGTCCATCCCCATCGCGGTGTTGGCCACGAGCGTCACGCGCGGGGCCCGCTCGCGCAGGACCCCGGCCAGAACCTTCTGGTGTGCATCCGGGGAGTAGTGCGCGAGCCCCGGATCCTCGCAGAGCAGGACGCCGTCGGCGGCGCCGAGCTGCCCGGCCACGGCGTCGAGGCCGTGGCCGAGCGCGACGGCGACCAGTCGGCCTCCGGTGGCCGTCGCCAGCCCGCGCCCTTTGCCCAGCATCTCGAACGAGACCTCGGCCACCTGCCCTTCGAGCTGCTCCACCACGACGAGGACGTCCCGGCTCATGCCCTGACGAACCCCTTCTCGGCGAGGATCGTGAACAGGCGCTCCGCCACATCCGCAGGTGAGCCCTCGAGCAGCTCCGCGTGGCCGCCGCTCTCGGGCTTCGCCAGGCGGATCACGGTCGAGCCGGCCGCGGGCAGGTCGACTCCCGCGGGGGTCCTCTCGATCGTCCCGGTCTTCATGATCTGCCTCACCCGGCTGACGGGCGCGTAGCGTGGCGCCTCGCGTGCCGCCTGGATGCCGAGCACGCACGGCCGGTCGACCTCCAGCTCGGCCATCACGCCGCCCGCGTACTCCTGGTGCACCGTGACGGTCGTCTCGCCCGCGGGCTCGACGCCGCTCACCACGCTCACGTGCGGCAGACCGAGCGCCTCCGCGAGGAGGATGCCGACCTGCCCGTCCCGGTCGTCAGCGGCCTGGACGCCGGTCAGGACGAGGTCGTGCGGGAGCCGTCGGATGACGCCGGCGAGCGCCGCGGCCGCGGCGTGGCTCGACACGGGGACGGCGAAGTCGCCCGTCACCTTGATGGCCCGGTCCGCGCCCTTCGCGAGGCAGGTGAAGAGCGTCTCGTCGACCTCGCCCGTGTCGAGCGCGACGACGGTCACGCGCCCGCCGTGCTTCTCCTTGAGCTGGACGGCCTCCTCCACGGCATGCTCGTCGAACTCGTTCAGCCGGAGCTTGAGGAACGACCGGTCGAGGTCTCGGCCGTCCGCGTCGATCTCGAGCTCGTCGACGAGATCCGGGACCATCTTGACGGGAACGACGATCTCCAGCGCCGGGACCGCGCCCTCGCGGCCCGTGTCCGGACCGCTCGGTCCGGGATCAGCGCTCATGACGCCGGTGTCATGGCCAGGTCGATCAGCTCGGCGATGTCGCGCACGTCGAGCCGCCCCTCATTGCCGGTCGCCTTGACGGCGTCCTCGAAGCGCGAGACCTCGTACGGGCAGCAGATGGCGAGCCCCTCGGCGCCGGTCTCGACGGCCTCGAGAACGCGGCGATCCGAGAGCCGCATCCGGGTGTGGTCCCGGCTCACGCTGTCGAGCCACATGCCGCCGCCGCCGCCGCCGCAGCAGTACCCGTTCTCCCGGTTCCGGGGCATCTCGACGAGGCTGAGCCCGGGAATCGCGCGGAGGAGCTGCCGCGGCGCCTCGTACTCGCCGTTGTGGCGCGAGAGATAGCAGGGGTCGTGGTAGGTCACCGTGCGGGGGACCTCCCTGACCATCAGCTCCCGCAGGCGGTCGCGGCGCTCGGCGAGGAACTGCGTGTAGTGCTGGACCACGTACGTGCCCCCGTACTTCGCGTACTCGTTCCGGAAGGCGTTGTACTCGTGCGGCCCGAAGACAACGAGCCGGTTGAACCGGTACTTGCCGAAGGTCTTGACGTTGGCCTCGGCCAGCTTCTCGAAGAGCCCCTTCTCGCCGGCGAGCCGGATCGAGTCGCCGTCCTCGCGCTCCTCGACGCCGAGGATCGCGAAGTCGACGGCGAGCGCGTGGAAGATCCGCGCCAGCGCCCGCGCCGCGTCGATCCCGCGCGGATGGTAGGACGGGTAGCTGCCGACGTACCAGAGCACGTCGACCGGCCGCCCGAGCTGGGCCAGGATCGGGACCGGCACCCCCGCGCCCCGGACCCAGTCGGCGCGCTTGCGCGGGTTCTCGCCGAGCGGGTTGCCGTGGCGATCGGTCGCCTCGAACACCCGCTGCAGCTCGGCCGGGATCGGCTTGCCGGCGGCCGGCATGATCCGGATCATGTCGACTTCCTTGGGACAGACGCGCAGGCAGTTCTGGCAGGTCGTGCAGAGCCAGAGGTTGGGGTCGTCGAGGAGCGAGGTCCCGCGCACGACGTCGCGGTGGATCTTGCGCGGGCCGTAATCGCCGACGATGTCGACCGGGCAGACGCCCACGCACTTGGCGCACTGGTAACACCAGCCGAGCGATTCGCCGCCCGGCAGCGCGGTGATCTCGTCGAGTGTCGAGGTGTCGTAATCGGTGATCACCCGGGCATCGAACATCCGGTTCCAGTGCCCGGGGAGATCGATGCCCTCGACGACCGCGTGCGCCGTCTCGCGAACCACGGGACCCTGGCGCCCGTAGGACTGCGTCGATTTCTTCACGCCAGGTCAGACCTCCATCCGGTACACGCCGAGGAACCGGCGGCACAGCTCGGGCAGCGGCGGGATCACCCGGTTGAACTCCTGGGTCATCCGCATGCGGACCGTGGTGTAGACGTAGACGCAGTAGACGCAGGCGAGGTAGACGTCGACCCCGAACGCGGGCCGGCCGAAGCGCGTGAACCCGGCCGCCTGCCCCGTGGCATCGACGAACGCGATCGCCTCGCCGACCCGGAGATAGGTCTCGCCGACGCTCGGCGCGTCGAGGTCGTACTCCTCCATCGTGACGAGCGGCAAGGCACCGGTGCGGGTGCCCGGGTCCCACACCCAGCGCGTCCAGAGCCAGTAGCGCGCGGGGTCGGGGTAGTGGAGCAGCTCACC
>CAZWXA010000112.1:8417-10118 GCA_964637755.1 uncultured bacterium
CCATGAAGACCGCCGTGGCGCTGATCTCCGTGGAGCAGCTCACCGGCGAGGTCGTACCGGACGCTCGGCGGGGTCCCCTCGAGCCGGTCATGGAAGAGCTGGAAGCGCGCCTCGATGGGCCCGGGCCCCTCGAGGAGGTCGCCGGCCCAGGCCGCGAGGCGCCCCGCTCCGAGGCGCTCGAGCAGCTCACCGGCGCGCCGGCGGGTCGAGAAGATGCTGCGGAGCAGCGGCCGCCACTCCGCCTCGCCGGGGCGTGCCCCGGGTCCGCCGAGGAGGGCGCGGAACCGCTCGTGCTTGACCTCGAGCTCCCCCGCGATCGCGGCCAGCTCCGCCTCCGTGATCTTCTCGAGCGTCTCTCGCATGAACTCCCGGGCGCTCTCCGTGTCGACCACCTGCCCCGCCATCAGGGGGACCGTCGCGCGCCGGCACGGCGAGGAGGCCGAGAGATCGAGCACCCGGTCGGTGCGTCCGGCATCCGGTCACACCCCGACCGCGCGAGCGGCCCGGCGCACTGCCGCCGCGGCCTTCATCACCGCGGCGCCGGCCATGCCCATCGTGTCGTCGAGATCCTTGGGCCCCGTGGCGGCGCCCGCCGCGAAGATCCCCGGCACCGAGGTGGCGACCGTGTCGAGCGAGTCGTGGGGGGTCTCGACGAACCCGTACCGATTCTGCCTGAGGCCAAGGGTCCGCGCGATCTCGCGCGTGCCGCGGCTCGGCTCCATCCCGTTGGACAGGATCACGATGTCCATCGGGATCTCCATCGGCCGGTTCATCGTGGTGTCCTCGCCGCGGATCAGGAGCCGGTCGCCCTTCATGGTGATCTCGGAGACCACCCCCTTGATGTAGTTGACCTTGTACGTCTCCTGCGCCGGCCAGTAGATCTCGTTCTCCCAGTACCCGTACATCCGCATGTCGATGTAGAAGATGAACACGCGGCACCGGGGCAGGAGCTGGCGGATCTCGATCGCCTGCTTGGAGGCGATCCCGCAGCAGACCTTCGAGCAGTACTCGTTGCCGATGTGACGGTCGCGCGAGCCGACGCACTGGATGAAGCACACGCGCTCGGGAACCTGCCCGTTCGACGGCCGGACGAACTTCTTGGTCTTGAGCATCGCCTCGGCCTCCTGGAGCACGATGACGTCCTCGTACTCGTAGTAGCCGTACTGCTGGCTGGCGCGTCCGGGGTCGAAGTGCTCGAAGCCCGTCGCGACGATGATGGCCCCGGCCGGGATCACCTCCTGCGCGCCGTTGCGCGTGAGCGTGACGCGGAAGTCGCCGGCGGCGCCCGAGCAGGCCGTCACCGTCGTGTTCAGGCGGACCTCCACGAGCGGGTGGCCCGTCGCGGCCGCCGCCATCTCCC
Organism: uncultured bacterium; assembly: GCA_964637755.1. Classification (GTDB taxonomy): domain Bacteria; phylum Methylomirabilota; class Methylomirabilia; order Rokubacteriales; family CSP1-6; genus AR9. The sequence goes on from CAZWXA010000112.1 coordinate 9,778, forward strand.
CCATGACCTCGGAGGCGTCGCGCATCCCGTGGGTCAGCGCCGCGTAGTTCGCCGAGATCGGCGTCCCTCCGAGCCGGTCCCGCGTCTCGACGAGCAGGGCCCGGTAGCCGAGGTCGGCCGCGCCCCGCGCGGCCTCGAGCCCGGCGGGGCCGCCTCCGATGATCAGGATCGTCTCGCTCGACATCGCACGCGTCTCCTGGCGGGCCGCCAAAAAAACCCATCCGCCTCGCCTCTGGGCCTTCTCGAGCAGCCTGCGGGGTCGTTCAGCATCCTGCTAGCCCGGATCATTCATGAACGGCGGCAACTGGGACCGGACGGGTGGCGCGGCGGGCGGGGCGCCC
>CAZWXA010000113.1:0-4688 GCA_964637755.1 uncultured bacterium
GAACGCCTCACGCTGAGGCAGCCCTGGATCGGACCGGATGCGGTCGGCGATCTCCCTGGCCGAGAGGGGAAGTGTGTCCCTCCCCTCTGAGGCGGTCTCCAATCGTGCCGCCGGGACCGGCGGCGGCGCCGTGGTCGCGCTGGCCGAAGGGCGCGTTGCCGAGTCGGTGAGGGCGACCGGCCACACCGGAGCCGGAGCCCGGGTCAGGTACTGATACCATCCGACCCCGCCGGCGAGCCCGGCCACGATCACGACGACCTCGACTGTTCGGCGCCCCCACCGGGATTCCGGGAGATCGGCCGGCGAGTAGCGGATTCGCGTAGCCCTGCGTGCCACCCTCGGGGCGCCCGCGGTGACGGGTCGCGCGGGACCATCCCTGGTGGGTCCCGGATCAGGGCCCGGGCCGTGCGGTCGGGAAGCGGGCGCCCGGGGCGGCGTCGGCATCAGCGTGTGGCAAAAACGCGGGCCTTGAGCCGGCGCGGCGCCCATGCCGCCAGTCGGCTGGCGATGCCGGCCACCCGCTCGAGCGACGCCGCGTCGCCGGGCCAGTACTTTTGCACGAGGCCGCGGTCCGCGTAGTTCAGGAGACCGTCGACGACGAGCGCCGCGAGCAGCACGTCGTCGAGCATACCGACGAAAGGGATGAAGTCCGGGACCAGATCGACCGGGCAGAGCAGGTAGGCGGCCGCCGCCGCGAGCGCGATCTTCGCGCCGCGCGGGAGGAGGGGATCGGCCACGAGCCGACCGATGAAGCGCGGGAGATGCGGGAGGATCCTGAGCAACTCGCGCATCAGGGCAGGCTCTCGGCGACGAGTTCGCTCACGTCCTTGACGGCGAGCGTCTCCTCGGCGCCCTTGACCTTGCGTCCCAGATCCACCATGGCGAGACAGAACGGACATGCGGTGCCTACGACGTCCGGCTTGACCTCGAGCGCTTCCTCGACGCGAATGATGTTCACCCGCTTCTCGGACGCGACCTCCATCCACATGTGGCCGCCGCCGCCGCCGCAGCAGAGCCCCCGCTCGCGGTTCCGCGGCAGTTCGACGAGCCGAAGGCCCGGAACCGATCGCGCGACCTCGCGGGGGGCGTCGTAGACGCCGTTGTAGCGGCCGAGGTAGCACGAGTCGTGGAAGGCGACGGTCTGCGCGCTCGGCCGGGTCGGCCTGATGCGCCCGCCCTTGATGAGGTCGGCGATGACGACGGAGTGGTGCAGCACCTCGTAGGTCCCGCCGAACTGGGGGAACTCGTTCTTCAGCGTGTTGAAACAGTGCGGGCAGTGCGTGATGACCTTCCGGAAGCGGTACCGGTTCAGGTTCTCGACGTTCTCCTGCTGGAGCGTCTGGTACAGGTACTCCTCGCCGAGCCGCCGCGCGACCTCCCCATGGCAACGCTCCTCCTGCATGACGGCGAAGGACACGCCCGCCGCCTTGAGGATCTTCACGACCGCCCGGGCGATCGACTGGTTGCGACGGTCGTACGACGCCGAGCACCCCACCCAGTACAGGTACTCGACCTCCCGGCCTGCCACCAGGACGGGAACGTCGAGCCCCTCGGCCCACGCGAGGCGCTCCGCTGACGGCAGCCCCCAGGGATTGCCGGCCCGCTGGATGTTCTGGAGTGACTGGCGCGCCGTGGAGGGCAGGGTGCCCTCGGACAGGGTCAGATACCGCCGGAGGTCGACGATCGTGTCGACGATGTCGATGAAGGCCGGGCACTCCTGCACGCACGCCATGCACGTCGTGCACGCCCACAGCTCGTCGGGATCGATCAGGGTGCCGTGGATGGGCCCGGGGAGCTGGCCGTGCATGTGACGCTTCAGCTTGACGATGATCCTCTTCGGGGAAAGCTTCGTCCCCGCCATGTGGGCGGGGCACACGGCCTCGCACCGGCCGCACTCGACACAGGCGTCGAAGTCGAGCCGCCGCTTCCAGGAGAACTCCTCCAGGCGGGACACGCCCAGGGTCTCGGCCTCCTCGATGTTGGCGATCTCGCGGATCGCGCCGCGCGGGCCGAGCTTGGACAGGAACACGTTGAGGGGCGTCACGATCAGGTGCACGAAGTACGAGTACGGGATCACCGCGATGAAGCCGAGGGCGATCACCGCGTGGACGACCCAGGTCCAGAGATGCAGGCCGCGCAGGCCGCCCTCCGACACTCCCGCCGCGAGCAGCGCCTGGCCCAGCACGTACCCGACCGGGGACCAGGGCCCCCAGTCGGGCCGGGTCACGGCGATGCGGCACGCCTCGATGACGAACCCCGTCAGGTTGAGCGCGAAGAGCAGCACCAGCACGCCGGCGAAGCTGGCGGTGGCGTCGACGCGGCGCGACCTCGCCACGAAGCGCCGGTAGACGGCCATCCCGAGGCCGATCACGAAGAAGAGCCCGAACAGGTCCAGCACCGTCTCGTAGAAGAGGTAGAAACCGCCCCGGAGGAGCTTCAGGCCGAAGAGCGGAACCGTGATGTCGTAGTCGATCGTGGCCAGCACGGTCCCCATGAAGAGGGCGAGGAACCCCCAGAACATCGTCGCGTGCATGATCCCCGGGTAGGCCTGGGAGAGCGTCCGCGCCTGCCCGAGCACGTGGACGAGGACCAGGGCGACGCGAGCGCCGATGCGATCGAAGCGTGGCTCCGGGCCGCCCAGGCGCCAGAGCTTGACGCGCCGCCAGGTGCCGTAGGCGAAGACGGCGATGGCGATGACGGCGCCCACGTAGAGAAGCACCTGGAAGGCGTACGGGACGTTCCAGAAGGTGTCGCGGAACGGGACGCCGCTCATGGCGGTCACCTCGGCCGGCGCCGCGGTCAGCGGCTGCCGAGCCGGAGGCGCTCGACAGGCTCGCCGCCGAGCAGGTGCTCCTCGATGATCGCGTCGACCTCGGCAGTCGTCCGCACCGTGTACCAGACGCCGGCCGGGTAGACGACGACGGACGGACCGAACTGGCACTGATCGAGGCACCCCGCCTGGTTGACCCTGACCCGCCCCGGGACCCCTCGCGCCTTCACCGCTTGCTTGAAGTAGTCGCGGATCGCCTCGGACCCCTTCTCCGTGCACGAGCCCCTGGGGTCGGACGCGTCGCGCCGGTTCATGCAGACGAAGACGTGGATGTCGTAGGGCTTCATGGGCCGGTATTCTACTCCCGCCCACCCGGCCGACCTACTCCCGCCCGACCTCCTCCCGCGCACTCGCGGCCGACGATCGGCCGGGGTGGAGCGACCGAGCCGCCGTAGCGGACGGGCCGTTGCCGGCGGCCGGCTACTCGCCGAGCGTCGCGTGACACTCGCGGCAGATCGGCTGCACCCGCGCGCGCGAGACGAACAGGAGCCCGGCGTCGCTGTCGGTCGTGTGCGACCCGTGGCAGCGCGCGCAGGCGATCGGCACCGAGGCGTGGTCCCGGATCGCGTGGTAGGCGTCGCCCCTGCCCTCGCCTCCGCCCTCGTCCCGGCCGGCACCGGTCACACGGGATGGCCCGAGGATCGGGGTGTGGCACCGGGCGCACTCGGCGGACCGGAGCGGGAGGCGCATCCGCTCGGGTTCGCGATACGCCCCGATGAGGAACCTGAGCGTGTCGACACCCGCGACCGCCCACACGCGAAGGCGCATCACCGGATCGGCACCGCCGTGGCAGTCGATGCACGCAACATGCTTCTTGAGGTAATGGCTGCCGGCGAGATCGGAAGGCCTCGCGGCGAGGAAGCGGGTGAACTTGGCCTCGTGGAGGTGGCAGGCGATGCAGAAGCGGTCGTCGCGTTCCTTGGCCGCGAGGCCGATCAGAGACAGGCTCGAGAGTGCCAGGGCCCCCGCGAGTGCTCCCGCCCACGGAACGAGCCTCGGGAGCACTCGGGGAGCCCCGCCACGCTCAGCGCACGGCGACGGTGGAGACCTTCGAGAACAGCAGGTGGCCCGACGGCCCGAGCCCGCCGCCCCTCGGGAGGACGGCACCGGCCGGCGTCGTGACGCGCCCGAGGGGCGACGCCTTCTCGGTCCCGTAGGCGAACCCCACGGCGACAGTGTAGATACCGGGCTGCTGCGGTGCCCGTACCGTCCAGGTGACCCGCCCCTGCGGGAACTTCTTCGCGGCCAGGTCGGCGTTCTGGTCGAAGACGATCACCGCGTTGAGGTTCTTCTTGAGGCCAGGGCCACGGCTGTCGACCCACTTCGTCTGCTCCTTGCCGTCGGTGCCCCAGACCTTGGGCGCACCCACGATCAGCCAGCCGTCGCTCGTCAGCGGCCGTCCCTGGAAACGCAGGTCGCTTTCCATCAGGAACACCCCGACCACGCCGTGGCCGCCGCGGACGGTGGCCGTGATCTCGATCTCCTGCCCGGGCTTCGCACTGGCTGGCGTCGAGACCGTCACGGACGCGTTCTGGTCCATCAGCTTCACATCCGCCAGGAGCTTCTGCCGGTCCTCCGGGCCGAGCTTCTCGTACTCGCCCCGGCCTTCCTCGATCGCCTTGTAGTGCTTGTTCTCGACGAGCTGGGCCATGGCAAAGGCGTCGGGCTCGACGCGGAGCTGTTCCCTCTGCATCGACGCGTGACACCCCGCGCAGGTGGGCACGAGATCCGTGACGTTCCTGAGCGGCCCCCCGTTGTATCCCTGGGCGGGGCCGGACACGAGCACGGCGGCCACGGATGCCAGCATGGTCACGGTCAACGAACGCGACATAGACGCCTCCCGAGGGTGGAACGGGTT
>CAZWXA010000113.1:4788-7593 GCA_964637755.1 uncultured bacterium
AGCGCGTCCTCGCCGGTGTCGTAGTAATAGCCCTTGCGGCGCCCGACCACGTGGAATCCGAGCGCCTCGTAGAGCCCCAGGGCTTCCGCGTTGCTCGGCCGCACCTCGAGAAAGACCGCGCGGGCACCGCGCCGCCGCGCGGCCTCGAGAGCCTCCGTCAGCATGTACCGGGCGTAGCCGCGCCGGCGGTGGGCGCGACCGACCGCGATGTTCGTGATGTGCACCTCGTCGCCAATCTCCCAGAGACAGAGGTACCCGACGACGAGACCAGTGGCACGGCAGACCCAGCACCGGGCGACGCGGTTCTGCTCGATCTCGTAGACGAACGCGCCGCGGGACCAGGGCATCGAGAACGACTCGCGCTCGATCTCGACGACAGGGTCGACGTCGTCGCGCCGCATCGGCTCAAGGAACGGCTGCAGCACGGCGACGCTTGAGCTCGACCTCCGACGGCCTCAGGTAGAGGGGCGCCAGTTCGGCCGGAGAGACGCCCTGGCCGGCAGCCAGCATCGCGTGACCGATCTCCGCGACGCACGCGGGCGAGCCCGGTCGGCGCGCCGGCGGCGCCAGCCGGGCGAAGACGGACCTCACCGCGACGGCGCCCTCGCCGCACAGCAGCACCGGCTCCGTGAACCGCGCCGCGAGGTCCGCCGGCGAGAGGGCGAGGTAGGGCCACTCGCGACGAGCGGTCTCGCCGTCCCAGCGATAGAGCGACGCGTAGACCTCGCCCCGGCGCGCGTCGAGCACGGGGCACACGGGAAGCGCGGCGAACGGCAGCCCCGCCGCCACCGCGTCGAGGGTCGGCACCGGCGCGATCCGGAGGCCGAGCGCCATGCCCAGGCCCTTCGCGGTGCTGACCCCGATGCGGAGGCCGGTGAAGGAACCGGGGCCGATCGAGACCGCGAGGCCCTCGAGATCCGAGGGGCGCCAGCCGGCGTCGGTCAGGAGGCGATCGACTGCGGCCATGACCCGCTCGGAGTGAGTGACGCGGATGTTGAGGGTGTACTCGCCGACGAGCCGATCGCCGTCGAGGAGCGCGGCGCCGCCCGCCAGCGTCGAGGTGTCGAGCGCCAAGACTCTCACACCTCGGCCAGTGTAGCGCCTTTTCGAGCATTGACAAGGTTGGCCGGACACGCTACGGATCGGGGCGATGAGCGACTGCCCGATGTCGCGCACACCCTCGGCGCGCGCGACGCTGCCCGCCTCGTCGAGGGGCGAGGCGGCCGAGCGCTCGACTCGCCGGGCCTCGGCGGCGCCCGGCCCCGCCGTCTCCGCGGCGCTGCTGGCGGCGGTCGCGCTCTGGCTCGTCCTCGCACTGCCGGCTCTGGCGGGGCCCGTCGTTTCGGGCATCGTCGTGGCCGGCAACGACCGCTCGATCGAGATCGACGTGGCGGCGTCCGGGCCGCTCGACTACGTGCTCACCGAGAGCGCCGACCCGTTCACCCTGACGCTGCTCTTCGCCGACTCGACCCTCGGCTTTCCCGAGGAACGCCGCGTGTTCACGGGAGACGGCCTCTCGGAGATCCAGGCGCGCACGGTGGCCCGGGAGGGCAGGACGCTCGCGAGAGTGGTGATCACCTTCGCCCGGACGGCCGAGTACACCGTCGCCCGGGACGGCTCGCACGTCCGCATCCGCGTGGAGGCGGCGGGCCCGAGCACGCCGGTCGTCATCGGCGCGGTCCCGCTCGCGAGCCCGCCGGCGCCGGCTCCTGCCGCCCCGGCCGCGGGACCGAGGGTCGAGCCGGCGGAACTCCGAGGCGCGCGCCCTGAAGCGGGCGCGCGCGCGGCGCGGGTTGTCCTGGACATCGAGGGCGCCCCGACGTTCAGGACGTTCACCATGACGGGTCCGGCCCGGGTGGTCCTGGACCTCGAGAACACGCGGGTCGCCACCGCCACCGCCAGCGGAGCCGTGGCGGGCGGCGGCGGGTTGCTCCGAGGTGTCCGGATCTCTCAGCGAACGAAGACGGAGGTACGGGTCGTCTGCGACCTGAGCCAGCCGGCATCGTTTCGGGTCGAAGCCGTGCCGGGCGGCCTGGTCATTCATCTTGGGGAGGGCATGCGATAATACTGCGCAGGCACACCCGGGGAGGCGCCGAATGACCGCCGTCAGCAAGACCGGCCCCGCAGGAGTGGACGCGGAGGTCCGGGAGAAGATCCACCTCGAGATCCTCAAGCGAACCGGCGCGTACCACGCCAACGATCACATCCTCCTGCCCTCCGGCCACCACACGAGCGAGTACATCGAGAAGACGCTGGTCACCACCGAGCCGTCCTTCATCGAGGGGCTCGGCGCCGTCATCGCAAAGCATTTCGCGCAGTGGCCGACGGACGTGGTCCTGTCCACGGGCCCGGGTGCCTTGATCCTCTCGCACTGCGTCGCCCGCGCCCATCCCTCGCGTCCGGTGGTCGTCTACGGGTCCAAGGGGCTGGCGGGCGGGCGCAGGCGCGTCACGCTGCCGGTCGAGTTCCAGCGGCTGATCCGGCCGGGGACGAAGGTGCTGCTGATCGAGGATCTGGTCAGCTCGGGAACGACGCTGCGGCTCCTGATCGACCTGGTCGAGCGACTCGGCGGACACCTGGTGGGAATCGGCTGCCTCTGGCGCCGGACCTCCGTCGACCTGTCGGGACGGTCCGTCTTCAGCCTCGTCAACCGCGACTTCCCGACCTACCCCCCCGAGGACTGCCCCCTGTGCACAAAGGGCGTTCCCCTGAACCAGGAGTTCGTGAAGCGCCGGCAGGCCCGCCGCCCCTCGTCCGTCCAGGAAGCCAGGCCGCCTCTCAGCTGAGAGGGCGTGAACACATCGG
>CAZWXA010000113.1:7693-10090 GCA_964637755.1 uncultured bacterium
TCCCAGAGCCCCTCCGCCACGCCGGCGGTGACGTAGGCGTGCCGGATCCTGTCGAGGTTGGTCGTGAAGAGGAGCCCGATCCGCGCGAATGGCTCGAACACGGGCCCCTGGTCGCCGACGAGGGGGAAGGACACCTTGGGCAGGCGGTCCCAGTGGCGTCGCAGTGAATCCGTCACGGCGTTGAGGCGGGCGTAGAACTCCTCCCTTTCCTGGGAGGCGCGCTTGACGATCGGCGTGATCAGGCAGTCGATGGTGTCGCGAGCCCGCGAGGCTGCGTCAGCGGCGGCGTCGACTGCCGCCTCCGCGAGCGGTACGACCGTCACGCCGAGCTCCTGGAGGAAGCGGTGCAGCAACTGGCCGGCCTTTTCCTGCAGGAGCACGTCCGGCAGCCCGACGGTCTTGAGCGACCGCCGCCCCACCTCGTCGCGCGCGGCGTAGATCTGCTCTTTCAGCCACCCGACGTGCTGCCGGTTCTCCTCGTCCTTCCACCAGTCCCGCAGCATCTTCTTGCCCCAGTAGCGGATGGTGGCGTGGTAGATGTCGCCCTTGAGGAGCCTCTGCGCGATCCCCCGCCACGAGTAGAACTTCTCCATCGCCGCGATGGCGCCGATCTGCAGCTCGTACGGGCTCATCCGGCGCGGCTGGTGGACGACGTGATGACCGTCGTACATCTGCCAGTTGTCGTTGATGACGTACTTCTGACCCTTCGCGTAGAGGGTGTCCCAGTCCGGCGAGCCGGGGATCGGCGTCATGATCATGAACTGCACGGAGTCGATGTCGTGCTTGCGGGCGAAGCGGACCGTCTCGTCGATCGTCTCCAGATCGTCCTCGTCCGAGCCGATCACGAACATGCCGTGGATCGCGATGTCGTGCGAGTGGAACCGGTCGATCGCCCGCTCGATCTTCGCGATGTCCTGCTTCTTGTTGAACAGCTTGAGCGTCCGCGGGTTGATCGACTCGAAGCCGACGTACACGTTGAAGCAGTTCGAGTCCCGCATGAGCTGGAGCAGCTCGGGGTCATCGACGGTCTCGGTCCGGACCTGCGCCCCCCACTCCGGCGTGAGGCCGCGATCGATCATCCCGCGGAGCAACTCCTTCACCCGCTTCTTGTTGGCGGTGAAGATGTCGTCGGCGAAGAACGTGTAGAGGCTGCTCTTGTGCAGCGCCAGCTCGTCGAGCACCCGGCCGACCGAGTGGGTGCGGAAGGCGTGCCCGTACATGCCCGGGACCGAGCAGAACGTGCAGGAGAAAGGGCACCCCCGGGAGGTCGCGACCGAGATCACTCCGCCAGGCTTCCAGCCCGTGATGAGCGTGTAGTCGGCGATGGGGTTCACGTCGAGGTTGGGAATCTTCGGGCGCTCGGGGTTGTTGACGAGCCGGCCGGAGTCGTCGAGGTACGAGAGGTTCTGGATCTTCTCGAACCCCTCGCCGCGCTGGATGGCGTCGACCAGCTCCAGGAAGGCGAACTCGCCCTCTCCGCGCACGACGTAGTCCGCGTGCCTGATCGCCTCCTCCGGCAGGAAGGTCACGTGGGTGCCGCCCAGCACCGCGAGGACCCCCGCCTCGCGGACCGTGTTCGCCAGCCGGTACGACTGCGGCGCCGTCGACGTGATGGCCGAGATCGCGACCAGATCGGCCGAGAGCACTTCGTCCATGTCGATCGGGTGGATGTCCTCGATGTACACGCGCACGTCGAACCCCCGGTCACGCATGATCGTCCCGAGGAGCACCGAGCCGAGCCGTGGGATGGGAACGCGGCTGTAGATGTGCAGATGCGTGGACTTGGGCTCCACGAACACGAGTTTCTTGAGTGATCGCTTCATCAGGAGGCACCCCCGGTGCAAGCAGTCAGTGTGCAGAATTGCGCCACGCTATCACTGGCCCCTCATCCTTGTCAATCGAACCCCGGCCCGTCACCTGCTCCTGACCGGGGATTTCGCGCGGGCGGGCGCTGGTTTCGACTTCTCCCCTTCCTTGAGGAGTCCCTTCACCTCGTCCATGAACTGGTTGATGTCCTTGAACTGGCGGTACACGGACGCGAAACGGACGTAGGCGACCTGGTCGAGCTTCTGCAAGTGCTCCATCACGAGGTCGCCGAGCTCGAGGCTGCTGATCTCCTTCTCGGTACGGTCATGGAGCTTGGCCTCGATGTCGGCGACGATGTCATCGACAGCCTGGACCCCCACGGAACGCTTCTCGCAAGCCTTGAGGATCGAACCCCTGAGCTTCTGGCGGTCGAACGGCTCGCGCCGCCCGTCGCGCTTGACGACGTGGGGCAGCACGTCCTCGATGTACTCGTAGGTCGTGTACCGCCGGTGGCATTTGAGGCATTCTCGGCGGCGGCGGATGAACTCGCCCTCGCGCCCGACCCGGGAGTCGACGACCCGATCCTCCGTG
>CAZWXA010000114.1:0-10038 GCA_964637755.1 uncultured bacterium
GGAGGTCGAACGGGAGCTGGCCAGTCTCGGCGGCAAGTATCGAGGACTGATCACCGTGGTCCGCGGTGCCGCCTCGGACGACGACCCGCGCGAAGAGGGGGACATCGTGGACATGAGCTACCAGCGCGGCGGCCGGTGGCAAGCGCACACCGGGGTGCCCGCCGGGTACTGGGTCACCGTCTACCCCGACCTCTACGTGTGGCGGGAGGCGGCCCGGCCCTAGCCGATCCGCGACCTGGGCGGCGAGGTTCGCCTCGTGGAGGTACTCCTCGGGCGCCATCGAGCCCACGATGATGGCGCCCACCTCGCCGGCCTCGGCGATGGCAGCTCCGGCGGCGGTGGCGAGGAGGTCCAGGAGAGTCTCCGCGCTGTGACCGAAGGTCGTCATGCCCACGCGGAGGAGATGAACGTCCACCATGCGCCGGTCAGGGGTCTTCCGCGCGGGCCGCGTCGTTCTCGGTGGGGGCGCCTTCTCGCAGCTGGCGTGACTCGAAGACGATCGGGCGGTTGGCCGAGCAGTTCACCCTCAACTCGAAGATGTCGAACCGGTTGTAGGACCCGACAACATCGTGAAACTGCTTCGGCTCGACGCACGTCGAGAGATCGATGTCGGCGTAGAGCAGGCCTTCGTGATCGCTGAGCTCGTCGCTGATGACGTCGCCCGTCGGACCGATGACCAGCGAGACGCCGCGAGGCGACATCTTCAGGATGTCCCCGGCATCGGCGTTCAAGGCGGCGAGCCGCTCGAACATCGGCTGATCCATGAAGCCGGACACCACGACGTTGAACGCCTTCGCCTCGAAGGCGTGCGCGCCGGCGCGGATGTGTATCGCGCTCCGGAGGTCGTAGTTGCCGCCGCCGCGCGGGTCGCGCGTCGGCCACACCGGCGGGTAGGTCGACACGTGGACCTGCTCGCCCTGGGCCATGAGCGCGAACCGCGCCAGCGGGTTGGTGTTCTCGCCGCAGATGAGGACGCCGATCCGCCCGATGGCCGTCTCCACGACCTTGAGACCAGCGCCGTCGCCATTCGCCCACACCAGCTTCTCGAAGAAGGTCGGCACGATCTTGCGGTGGTGATTGAGGATCGCGCCGTCGTCGCCGATGAGGACGTTCGAGTTCCAGAGGCACCCGACACTCGCGGTCGTGCCCTCGGTGAATCCGATCGACACGAACATGCGGTGGCGCCGGGCCGCGTCACAGACGCGCACCAGCTCCGGACCCGGGCACTGAATCGCGTTCGCGGCGAGCTCCTGGAACAGCTCGTGGTTGTAGATGGGCGCCTGCAGGGCCAGCCAGGCGGGGAAGGCGGGCACATACGCCTCCGGGAAGACGATGAGCAGCGCGCCGTGTCGCGCCGCCTCCTCCACGAGCGCACACGCCTTGTCGACGGTGGCGGCAGTGTCCAGGAACACGGGGGCCGCGTGGGCCGCGGCCACCCGGAACTTCGGATAGGTCCTCATCGTCCTTCTCCTCGCCAGCGTGCCGCGCTCGTCGGCGCGCACGGCGCGTCCGGTAGGCCGGCACGGACCCTCACAGCTGCGGCCGCCGCGTGTGCCAGTCGGTCGCGCGCTCGAAGGCGTGCGCCACCCGCAGGACCGCCGTCTCGTCGAAGGGCCTCCCGACGAGCTGCAGACCGATGGGCATGCTGTCTGGCGAGAACCCGCACGGCACCGACGCGGCGGGGAGCCCGGCCAGATTGAACGGGCAGCAGAAGCGGGCGAAGGCCGCGAACACGGGCTCTTCCCGGTCGCGGAACCGGTAGGCCGCCTGTCCCACCCTGGCCGCGGTCACGGGCACGGCCGGCGTCGCCAGGACGTCGATGTTCTGGAACACCTCGCGAAAGGAGTTCTTGAAGGCCGCCCGCGACCGCTGCGCGGTGATATACGTCGTCGCCAGGAACAGCTCGCCGGTTTCCAGCAGGAAGCGCACGTCGTCTCCGTACTCCGCGCCACGCTCCCGGAACGTGGCCTGGTGATAGGTGGCTGCTTCCGGGATCACGATGGAGAAGAACGTCGGCACCAGGTGTTCGGCGTCGGGGATGTCGACGTCGACCAGCCGCGCGCCCTGGCTCTCCAGCAACGCGATGGCGGTGCGGACGGCCGCGGCCACGGGTGGCTGGACGTCGTCGAAGAAGTAGTTCCTCGGTACCCCGATGCGCACGCCGCGGATGTCGCCCGTGAGGGCCGCCGCGTAATTGGGCACCGGGACGTCGACCGTGGTCTCGTCGAGCGGATCGCGTCCGGCGATGACGCCCAGCATGAGCGCCAGGTCCTTGACCGTCCGCGCCATCGGTCCGGTGGTGTCGAGCGACCAGCTCAGGACGGCGACGCCCTGCTTGCTGACCCGCCCGTACGACGGCTTGATCCCCGCGATGCCGTTCACGGCGGCCGGGGCCCGGATGGAGCCGCCGGTGTCGCTGCCCGTGGCGCCGAGACACATCCCTGCGGCCAGCGCCGCGCCCGACCCTCCGCTGGAGCCCGACGGCGTGCAGTCGAGATTCCAGGGATTCCGCGTCGGGGGCGAATCGAAGCCGAACGCGAACTCGTGGGTCGTGACCTTCCCGAGGACAATGGCCCCCGCCTCGCGAAGCTTGCGGACGACGGTGCAATCTTCCCGGGGGACGTACGACGCGCGCAGCCGAGAACACGAGGTGGTCTTCACGCCGGCGGTGTCGTAGAGGTCCTTGATCACGACGGGGATACCGTGCAGCGGACCGCGGTACTGTCCCCGCCGGATGCTCTCCTCGCACGCCCGGGCCGCCGCCTCGGCCTCCCGGTCGAGCAACGTGACGAACGCCTTCACGCGTCCCTCGACGGCGGAGATCCGCTCGAGAACGCTCCGGGTGAGCTCCACGGGAGAAAGCGTCCCCTTCGCGATCAGCGGGGCCGCGTCGGCGATGCCGAGCCAGTGCAGCGCGCTGATTCCTTCCATCGTCAGCCCTCCCACCGGGCGTGGAAGATCACCGCCGGGGCGGTAGCGCCGGGCACCCGGGCCCCCGCTCGCATCACGGCGGTCCGTAGCTCGCTCAACCGCGTCGCGACCTCCGCCGCCTCGGCGGCGGGGATGTCGACTCCCGCCGCCTTGGCGAGGAGGTTCACGTCACGCTCGGTGACCGCTCCGTAGGCTTCGTTCATTCCCGCCTCCCGTTGGTGGAAAAGAGATGACATGCGACCTCGTGTCCGGACGCGATCGGCAACCGCGGCGGCTCCTCCACCTGGCAGACCCGCCCGATCTTGCTCTGGCAGCGCGTGTGGAACTTGCATCCGGTTGGGGGGTGCGTCGGGCTCGGGATCTCGCCCTCCAGGACGATCTGCTCCCTCGGCCCGTCCGTCTCCCCATCGGGCGCGGGGATCGCCGACATCAGCGCCTTGGTGTACGGGTGGGCGGGATCGCGGAAGAGCCGTTCCCGCGGCGCCACCTCGACCACGTTGCCGAGGTACATGATGGCCACCTCGTCACAGGTGTACTCGACGGCGCTGAGGTCGTGCGACACGATGAGCAGGGTCAACCTCTGCTCGGCCTGGACCTCGCGCAGCACGTTGAGCACCTGGGCGCGCGCCGAGACGTCCAGTGCCGACACGGGCTCGTCGCAGAAGATGAACCTCGGCTCGACCGAGAGCGCCGCCGCCAGCGAGACGCGCTGCCGCTCGCCTCCGCTCAGCTCGTGCGGGTAACAGGGCGCGAGCCCGGGATCGAGTCCCACCCGCCGCAGGAGGTCGCCGACGCGCCGGCCGATCTCGCCCCGGGCCGCCAGGCCGTGGAGCCGCAGCGGATACGCGAGCGTCTCGGAGATCGTCTTGTGCGGGTTCAGCGACAGGAATGGGTCCTGGAACAGCATCTGCACGTTCTTTCGCAGCCAGCGCAGATCGCGCCGGCTCAGCGCGCCGAGATCCTTGCCCTGGAAGGCGACCGTCCCCGACGTGGGGTCGAGCAGCTTGACCAGCAGGCGACCGACCGTGGTCTTGCCGCTTCCCGATTCGCCCACCAGGCCCACGATCGTCCCCGCGTGGATCCGGAGGTTGACACGGTCGACCGCCTTCAGCCACCCGGTGACGCGGTTCAGGGGGCCGGAGCGGACCGGGAACGATCTCGAGACGCTGCGGAGGTCGAACAGCGGGGCCGTCGAGGTCACGGTGAGCGCCTGGCCAGCAGACACCGCACCCAATGGTCGTGGGCGACGTTCTCCACGGGGATCTCCCCGTGGCGGCAGGCGTCCATGACCTGTGGACATCGCGGCGCGAACCGGCAGCCCGCGCCGAGCGCCCCGGGATTCGGCGGCGTCCCCGCCATGGGCACCAGCACCCCCTGATGATGGATCCGCGGGAGCAAGCGCAGCAACCCGATCGTGTACGGGTGCAAGAGGCCGTCCTTCCGGATGGCGGTGGTGCTGCCGTATTCGACGATCTTTCCCGCGTACATGAAGGCGACCCGGTCGCAGAGCGCGGTGACGATTCCCAGGTTGTGGGTGATCCAGATGAGCGTGAGGCCCAGACGCGCGCGCAGATCCTGGACGAGACGGACGATCTGCGCCTGGATGGTCACGTCGAGCGCGCTGGTCGGGTTGTCGGCGATGAGGAGCTCCGGCCGGCACGACAGCGCGATGGCGATCATCACCCGCTGCTGCATGCCGCCGCTCAGCTGATGCGGGTAGGCCGAGTAGGCGGCGGGCGGGTCGGCCAGACCGACCAGCCCGAGCAGGTCGAGTGCCCGGTCCCGCGCCTGTGGCTTGCCGACGCGCTCGTGGCTCACGATCGTCTCCCTGATCTGGTCGCCGATCCGGTAGCACGGGTCCAGGGAGGCGCCGGGATTCTCGAAGATGACCCCGATCCGCTTGCCGACGATGCCCGCCGCCTGCCGGGGGTCGCGCAGGTCGGCGCCCGCAAACGTCACGTGCCCACTCACGATTCTGCCGTACGGCCGGGGCGTCAACCCGATCAGCGACAGGGCGAACATGCTCTTGCCGGAGCCGGACTCACCGACGATCCCGAGGGCCTCGCCCCGGCGGACGACCAGGGAGACGCCGTCGACGACCTCCGCGACGGATGTCTTGAACACGAGGTGCATCCGGAGGTCGTCCACCACGAGGAGCGGATCCCCGATCACCGCCGGCTCACGCTCCGCGGTCCCTGACCCGGCTCCGGCTCCCGCGCGCTCTCGGATCCAGGGTCACCTGGAGGCCATCCCCGATCAGATTCATGGCGAGACCGACGATCAGCAGGACGAGTCCGGGCACGGTGGCCACATGCGGCGCCACCTGCATGACCTGCTGTCCTTCCGCGATCATGATGCCCCAGTCCGGCGTGGGCGGGTCGATGGCGAGTCCCAGGTAGCTGAGCCCGGCCGCGAAGATCACGAAGATCGGCGCGACCGACGCGCCGAAGATGATGAGCGAAGGCCCGATGCTCGGCAGGATCTCCGAGAACATCACGTGGCCGGCCCGGGCGCCGCGCACGATGGACGCCTGGACGTACGTGAGATCCATCGCCGCCTTCCCCGCCGCATGCACGGCCCGGATGACGTACGGGATCTCCACGAGCGTCATGGCCACCATCGCGTTGACCATGCCTTTCCCGAACGCCTGGGCGGCGAGGATCGCCAGCAGGATCAGGGGGAAGGCGAAGAGCACTTCCGTGAATCGGAGAATGGTGAACTCCAGGACGCCACCGTAGTAGGCGGCGAGCAGTCCGAGGAGGATGCCGATGGCCATCGCCGCCGCCACCGGGGCCGTCCCCATCACCAGAGACACCCGCCCGCCCCAGATCACCCGGCTCAGGATGTCTCGTCCGCTCTGATCCGTGCCGAGCGGGTGGCCCGGAGTCCCGAGCGGCGCGTTCCGCAGACCCCCGAACACGTCCAGCGGGTCGAGCGGGCTGACCAGCGGCGCGGCGACGGCGCCGACCGCGAAGACGACGAGGACGAGGGTCCCGACCACCACCCGGTGGTCTCCCAGGACGATCTCCCGCAGCCCCGCGAACCCGGCCATCACACCAGGCGGATTCGCGGGTCGAAGAGCGGGCGCAAGAAGTCGATGAACGTGTTGAGGAGGACGAAGACGACGCACACGAAGAGGACGGCCCCCTGCACGACCGTGTAGTCCCTCGCGGTCACCGCCGTGTAGATCTGCAGGCCGAGTCCCGGCCATGAGAAGACGACCTCGCTGAAGATCGCCCCCGTGAGCAGGAAACCCGCCATCATGCCGGTGACATTCAAGATCGTGGGACACGCGTTCCGGATGACGTGGACGGCGATCCGCCTCCTCGAGAGGCCACGGGCCATGAGCGCGGTCGCGAAGCTCAAGCCGCGCGTCTCGAGGATCGTCGAGCGGATCATCCGGATCATGATGCCGCCGGGGAGCGCGGCCGTGCTCAGCGACGGCAGGACGGCGTGCCAGACGACGTCCCCGACGCCACCGCCGCCGCCGCGCTCGGACATGAGCCCCGCGGCCGGGAACCATTGCAGCTTGATCGCGAACGTGATGGCGAGCACCATCCCCAGCCAGAACGCGGGCAGGCTGATCCCGAACAGGGCGAGTCCGAGCGACATCCGATCCAGCGCGCCGCCAGGACGGAACCCCGAGAGGATGCCCAGCCCCCAGCCCACGGCGATCGAAATCGCCATGCTGCCCGCGAGCAGGATCAGCGAGTTCTGCAGCTTCGTCGTCAGCAGCGCCACCACCGGGATGTGGAGCTGCATCGAGCGGCCGAGATCACCCTGCACCGCCTTGGCGAGCCATTTCCCGTACTGCACGACCAGCGGCTTGTCGAGCCCGTAGCTCTCCCTGATCTGCTGTCGCTGCCGCTCCGTCGCGAACGGGCCGGCGAGGTGGATCACCGGATCGCCGGGCACCAGCCGCATGGCCAGGAAGACGACGACGGAAACGCCGAACAGGATGAACACGAAGGAGAGACCGCGCCTCACGAGGTACGCTGCCATGATCCCCTCGCGCCTTCACCGGCGGGGCCGGCTCTCGCCGGCCCCCCTCGGCACGCCCATCACCCCTGCAGCCAGATCGTGCGGAAGGTGAACCACTCCAGGGCCGTGGCGACCTTCCCGCGGACACGCTTCTTGTAGACGAATGGGTTGAGGTCGCTGAGCACCAGGAGGAGGGGCGCGTCCTCGGTGGCCAGCCGGTTGGCCTTCCTCCACAGCTCGACGGCCTCCGAGCTGAGCCCCCAGGGCTCGTACGGGTCCCCCTTCTTCGGCGGCCGGGCCTGGCGGGCGGCGCGCATCACCGAGTCCACCTGCGGGTTGCAGTAGTAGCCGGTGTTGAGCCCGCCGACCTCACCGACGAAGAAGGTGCAGCCGATCGTCTGCTCGAGCCAGAACGGGTCGGGCGCGCCGAACGACATCTGGGCGGCCCCCACGTCCTTGAAGCCGCCCGAGATCCATTTCGTGAAATACGAGACCCACTCCGAGGCCTGGATCTTCACGGTGACACCCACGGCGCGCAGGTCGGACTGCACGCGCTCGGCGATGGGGACAGGAGTCAGCTGTCCGGAGCCGTCGATCGACGTCACGAACGTCGTCGTGAAGCCCTTGGCGTGACCCGCCTCGGCGAGGAGGCGCTTCGCCCTGGCGGGATCGTAAGTGTACGCCTCGTACTTCGCGTCGTAGGACACCATGCCCGGCGGCACGATGCCGTGCTCCATGGGGAACGCGGTGTCGTGCAGCACGTCGTGACAGAGGGCCTTGCGGTTGATGGCGTAGTTCAGCGCCTGTCGGACGCGCTTGTCCTTGAACAGCGGATCTTTCATGTTGTAGGCCCAGTACCAGTTGTGGTGGACGGTACCCTGGTCCCAGACGAAGCCCTCCTGGATGAGCTGCGTCTTGCTGTCGGGAGCGGGCACGATGATCATGTCGAAGTCGCCGGCCCGCAGACCCGCGACCCGGGCGGCGGCATCGGGCACCGGCTTGATCACGATGCGATCCAGGTAGGGCCCCCCTCTCGGGTTACCGCCCCAGTAGTCCGGATTGCGCTCGAGGACCACCCGATCGCCGTGCACCCGCTCCACGAAGCGGAACGGGCCCGTCCCCGTCGGATGAAGCGCGATGTCTTCGTTGCCGTACTTCTTCAGCGCGGTCGGGCTGATCATCGAGACCATGCCCGGCCCGAGGTTCGCCAGTCGGAGCAGGAAGGAGTTGAACGGCTCCTTCAGGGTGATCTTGACGGTGGAGGAGTCGACGACCTTCAGGCCGCTCAGGAAGTACACGTCGGCCGCCCGGTACGCCTTCGCCCGCGGGTAGAAGTGCGGCTTGCTCTCGTCCCAGATGCGCTCGATGTTGTACTTGACCGCCTCGGCGTCGAAGGGCGTCCCATCGTGGAACTTCACGCCCTTGCGGAGGAAGAACGTGTACTCCCGGCCGTCGGCTGAGACTTCCCAGTTCGTCGCCAGGGAGCCGACGAGCTTGGACGGGGCTCCCTTCTGCCACGGCACGGTCAGATCGTGCTCGACGAGCTGATCGTACATCTGCAAGACGAGTCGCGACGTGTGCCAGCCCCCGCAGGCATGCGGGTCCAGGATGTCCGGCTCCGCCTCCATCGCGTAGACGAGCGTGCCCCCTGTGCGTGGCTCGGGCGCCTGCGCCAGGGCGCGCGATGCGACCCCACCGATGGCGAGCGAGCCCGCGACTGCCGCCGTGCCTTGAAGGAATGCGCGCCGGGAGGTTCGAGAGTGGTCCATGAAGTTGCCTCCTTTCACGGTGTCTGATCATCCACAGGACGCGTCCGAGACAGCGGAGCGCACCGGCCTCGTGTGATGGCGGCGTCTCTCGTCGCTGCGATGCGCCGTACCTTAAGCACGCCGCCTACGGCTGTCAACAACAATCGACTCCCCTCCGGCGCGATCGGTCGGCTCTCGCACATCTGGCTCGTGAATTGGCGGCCCGGTTCGGGGGTACCATGTTGTCGACAGTCGTCGACACTTGGGGAGGCGTCGCATGGGCATCGAGGAGAATCTCGCGAGCATCGGCATCGAGGGCACCGAGGCCCGCTTCTACCTGGCGGCGCTGGAGCTGGGGCAGGCCCGGGTGCGCCAGATCGCCGGCAAGGCGGGCATCGGTCGCACCAACGCGTACGACGTGCTGGCTCGACTCGTCCAGCGGGGCCTGGTCACGCAGGTGCCGCGGGGCGGAGACCGCAAGAGCTACGTCGTGGCCGAGGACCCCTCACGCCTGGTCCGCATGCTCGACGAACAGCGCCAGTCGGTCGATGCCGTCCTCCCCGAACTGCGCTCGATCCACAACGCCTCCACCGTGAAACCGCGCGTCCGCTTCTACGAGGGCGTGGAGGGAATCAAGCACGTGCTCGACGACACGCTCACCTGCCGGAGCAAGCGGCTCCTCGGCATCCTCTCGATGGGCGACCTGTTCAACGTGCCCGGACGCGGTGCCATGCAGGATTACGTGCAGCGCCGGATCATGGCCCGGGTTGCGCTGAAGGTCCTGCGCTCCCGCGAGAAGGACGTGGGCGACATCTGGCCCACCCGCAGGGAGGATCTCCGCGAGCTGCGCTACACCCCGTCGGGCATCGTGTTCGACATGACGATGTACATCTACGACGAGACGGTCTCGATCATCTCCTCCCGCCGCGAGAACTTCGGCATGACGATCCAGAGTTCCGAGCTGGCGCGCATGCAGGAGCACCTGTTCATGGTGCTGTGGCAGGCGAGCATCCCGGGCTGAGCAGTGGGCTCCGCGCGCCGGGGTCATCTGATCCTCGGCCCCGCCGACGATCAGGGCCGGTCCGAGATATCGCCGGGTCACCCATCACGGAAGGTGGGCAGGAAAGCGACGGGGGTTACGGCGACCTCACCGTGAGCCCCTGGAAATTCTGGAGCGGCCGACCGGATTCGAACCGGCGACGTCCAGCTTGGGAAATCGCCCGGCCTCCATGGCCTGGTTAACCCGGGCTATACCTTTCGAGGGTTTAGTGAGCACCCCTCAGGCACGGTATGGCCAGGGAGAGGACGGTTTCCCGACGTTTTGTCGGAAAACATGTCAGAAATCAGTCCGTGCCGAGGTCGACCCTGCCACCGGCGG
>CAZWXA010000115.1:0-10036 GCA_964637755.1 uncultured bacterium
ACCTGGAGCCAGCGCTCCGATCAGGCCCTGAGGCTTCCCAGGAGCGCTTGCAACGCGCCGATGAGCCGGTCCACGACCTCCGGTTCGGGCATCCGGATCTTGAGGTAGCTCTGGCCGGAGCGCTCGTCGCGGATTCGCTCGAACGCCGGCGACGGCGCCGCCTCGGCCGCCCCACTCCTCCCGGCCGCCGACGCCACGTGCGTGAGCAGTTCCAGGCCCGTCCGGAGCAGACCGCCGAGCGGGTCCGCGATCTGACGCGTTCCCGCAGCGGCGGGAGCCGCCTCGTCGCCATCCGGCGCCGCTTCACCGATCGCCGGCTCGGCAGCCGCGGGCTCGGGCGCCTCCTCGACGACCGGAGCCGGGATGCCGGCCGTGACGCTGTCGACGCTCTCCATGAAGCGCTTGAGGCGGCTGCCGCCCAGGAAGACCTCGCTCTCGCCGCCGTCCAGGACGCCGGCGAAGAGCGACCGCTTGAACCCGAGCACCGACAGCATCCCTTCTTCGATCGTGCCCTTGGCCACGAAGCTCACGACCTGCACGGGGCGTGTCTGGCCCAGGCGGTGCACGCGGCCGATCCGCTGCTCCAGGACGGCGGGGTTCCACGGCAGATCGACGTTCACGACGACCGACGCGTGCTGGAGGTTGAGGCCCACGCCGCCCGCATCGGTCGAGAGGAACGCGCGGCAGCGCGGGTCCTCGCGGAACCGGTCGACCAGATCCTGGCGCCTGGCGCTCTCCACGCCTCCGTGAAAAAGCACGTGGCTCCACTCCCGGCGCTCGAGCCGGCGGATCAGCACCTCGTGCATCCGGAGCCACTGGCTGAAGACGACGGCCTTGGTGTCCGGGCTCTCGAAGATCTCGTCCAGCAGCGTCGCCAGCTCGTCGGCCTTGGCGCCGTGGTCCGCCCGCTGGTCCAGCAGGTACGTGCTGTCGCACGCCATCCGCATGTTCTGGAGCGCGATCAGCAGCCGCCGCTGGTCGGCCTCCGACAGGAACCGGTAGCGGCGCCACTTCGTCACGAGCCTGCCGACGATCTCGCGGTTGTCCTCGTGGTGCTGCATCTGCTGCGGCGTCATCGGCACGAACAACCGCTTCTCCAGGCGCTCGGGGAGCTGGTGGAGCACCTCCGCCTTCCGCCGGCGGATGAGGATCGGCGCCAGGGTCTTGCCGATGCGATCGAGGTTGCGGTAGCCGACGACCTTGCCGAACTCGTCCAGGATCTGGTGGTCGTGCAAGAACCGGAACGCGGGCCCGAGCCGGTGCTGGTCGACGAACTGGACGATGGACACCAGCTCCTCCAGCCGGTTCTCGAGCGGGGTGCCGGTGAGCACGATCGCGTAGGGCGAGGCGATCTTCTTGACGCTGCGGGCCGTCCGCGTGTTCCAGTTCTTGATACGCTGCGCCTCGTCGAGGATCACGAGGTCCGGCGACCAGGCGGCGATCAGGTCGAGGTCCCGGTACACGGTGTCGTAGTTGGTGACCTTGTAGAAGCTCTCGGCGCGGAATCCGTCCTCGCGGCCGCGCCGGAACCCCCCGATCACGCGCGCCGGCCGGTCGGCGACCCGGGCGATCTCCCGCTCCCACTGGTGCTTGAGCGACGTGGGACACACCACCAGCACGCGCTCGACTCCGAAGTGGCGCGCCATGATCTCCACGGCGGCGATCGCCTCGATCGTCTTTCCCAGCCCCATGTCGTCGCCGATGATGCTTCGGCCCGCCCGGCTGGCGAAGAGCGCGGCTTCCCCCTGGTAATCGTAGAGCGGCACGCGGAGGAGGTTCTTCAGGCCCGCGCTGTGAATGCCGCGCGGAAACGCCTCGGCGAGCACCTGCTCCCGGCGCTCGGCGTCGCGCACCTCGGCGACGAAGCCGAGGACGTCCTCGTAGCAGCGGAGGTCGGGATCGAGGCGAGCCGCCGCCGGGAGGAACTGCTCGAAGTGTGCGAACGCGCCGGGGAGCAGCTCCCCGCCGGCGCCGAAGTACCGCGCGGCCAGGCGATTCAGCTCGACCGGCGCGCCGGCGCGCGGACGGAACCGCACCTCGCGCCGGGCGCCGTATTGCAGGTAGACCTCGCTGAACGGCGGCTCGAAGGGACGCGCCAGCGCCTTGCGAGCCCCGGGCTTTTTCTCCAGCCGCGCCAGGGTGAACTCGACGTGCTTGCACGTCCCCAGCGTGTTCGTCGCGAAGTCCGCGCAGGCGCAGAAGTTGTTGCCCGGCTCGCCGCCTCGGATCACGACCCGGTAGGTGTTCCGCGTCTGGGGATTGGTGACCTCGAATTCCGAGAAGACCGGATGGCCGCCCGCTCTCTTGAGGAGGAACGGCTGCTCGCGGCCGAACTGGCGGCGCAGCGCCCGTTGCCACGCCTCGAGCGACATCTCCTCGGGCCGCTGGAGCCGCGACAGCGTCCTCTCGCCGCTCCCGCGCCCGGCACGCGCGGCGCCGCGCGTCCGTCCGCGCGCGGGAGGCTCGGTCATCGCCACGATCGGGGCCTCGTCATCCCGCGCGCATCCTACCGACAAACAGCCCCGTCGGCAACGGGACCACGGCGGTTGGGCGCTTTCGCCGGGTGATTCGCCATCGCGGCCACGAGAAGGCCG
The DNA here is from genome assembly GCA_964637755.1 of uncultured bacterium. Taxonomy (GTDB): domain Bacteria; phylum Methylomirabilota; class Methylomirabilia; order Rokubacteriales; family CSP1-6; genus AR9. The sequence continues at coordinate 2,595 of CAZWXA010000115.1, forward strand.
TCATCGCCGCTGCCCGCGCGATGCTCGTGACCGCCTCTCCCCTGCTCGCGCGGGCGCGCCCCGCACGATGCACCGGCTGCCGGCCCGGGCCCGCGAGGTGCGGCCGGACCCCGCAGCTGGCCGCCCGGGGCTTCCGAAGACGTCCGACGGACTGGCCACGGCGTGGGGCATTCGTGCGGCATCTGCATGCTATCTTGACTCTCGATGAGACGAAGAGTTTCTGGCGAAGAGGTCCGCGCAGACGACGTCGAGCGCCTGCCGCCCGACGGCGGGCCGACGACCTTCGTCCGCCTGTGTAGCGCCCTCATCGGGCGGGCTCTCGTCGAGAAGTCCGGACACTTTGCGCTACCCCAGGTATCGGAACGCATCACCGTCCCTGATGGCGGAGTGGACGCGGAATACGTCTTGCCAGCTACCGCCACCGCGGGGGCATCGGAGCTGACTGGATCCGGACGGACGGTCGTCCAGATCAAGTATCGAGACATTGTTGCCGCCCCGCGTCCGGCCCAGGTCCGACGGCTTGCGCGCGCGCTCCGCGAGGAACTGAGTCGCCGGGTACCCGAGTGTGACCGCTACGTGCTCATGACGAACCTTCACCTCGCCGGCGCCCAGCCTCGGAACCTCCGGAAGCTGCTCGACAGCTTCCCCGCCCTCGCCGGCAAGCCGAACGTCATTTGGGGCGCTTCCGAGATCGCGCTCCACCTGAATTGCTCGCCGCACCTCCGGCACCTCTTCTTTTCCACCGGTGGTCTCTGCACGCTCGATTTTGCCGAGGAGGAGCTGAAGGCGGCCTATGCGAGTATCGGCTGGCCTTCCTTCATCGATCGAGAGCACGAATGCACCGCGATCGCCACGTTCGTTCGGGATCCCCCCGCCCGCGTCATGCAACTCATAGGCCCCCGTTACGCCGGTAAGACCCGGCTGACGATCGAGGCCCTGAGGCCCTGGGGGGCGCGAGTGATCTGGGCGGCCAGGCCGGAGGACGTCTCGGTCGATATCGTCCGAGACCTCGACGCCTCGGATGAACAGACGCTCCTGGTCGTCGACGGGTGCGATGCCGGCTCCGCACGGTCGATCCTCGAGACGGCGGGGGCGCGGCGCACCCTGAAGACGCTCGTACTCCGCGAGGGGGCTCCGGTGGCGACGGGGGCCGGGGTCGTCCCGCTGGCTCCCCTCGGTGACGGGGCAATGACCAAGCTCGTTTCTGAGGTCCTTCCACGCGCACCCTTCATGCAGCAATCGTGGCTCCGCGAAGCAACGGGCGGCCTCCCCGGCCTCGTGCTGCACGTCGCGGCGTTGCTGGAAGAAGCACGGCTGTCACCGTCATTTCCTCCGGCCGAGGTCCACCGCCGCATTGGCGCGCTGCTCGAGGAGCAGTACCTGCGTTCCGTCGACGCCGACTCACGCCGGGCGCTGTCGGTCGTAGCGTTGCTGCTTGCGCTCGGCGTCGACGGTGAGGCCGGCGCAGAGGCGGACAGCGTCAGCCGGGCGCTCGGCCTCTCACCCGAGGAGTTCCGCTCCCGCCTCCCGGAGCTCGAGGGTCGCGGCCTCCTCCGCCGGAGGGGCCGATTCCTCGAAGTGGTACCGCCACGCCTCGCAGACCATCTCGCGTCGCACGCGCTGGGCCGGCCCGAGCCGGTGCTCGCCGAGCTTCTCCTTGGCCTTCCGGAGAGCGCCCTCCTCAGGCTTCTCGAGAGATTCCGGAATCTCGCGACCCCCGAGGTCCGGTCGACGATTGCGGGTGTCATCGCCAAGTGGTTCCCGGACGTCGAGGCGCTGGTCGGGAGCGCGAAACGACTCGAGATCTTCGCCCCGGCGGCGCCCTCGCACGTTCTCGCTTGCCTCGAGCGCCTGCTTCTGCCGCTCCCACCAGACGTTCTCGAGAATCGCATCGCTGGCGACGCGCGACGGTCCGTCGTCCGGACACTGGAGGACCTTGCTCTCCGCTCGGCGACCTTCGCGAGAGCAGCCCGGCTGCTGCTGTCGCTCGCGGAGGCCGAGAACGAGACGTGGGGAAACAACGCCGCCGGCGTGTTCGTCCGGCTCTTCAACTGGCAGCATCCAGAAGTTTCCGCCCCCTTCTCTCGGCGCCTCGACGTGCTGGAGAACGAGGCCGCCGCGCCCTCGGTGACCCGCTTGGCCCTGGTTGCCCGGGCAGCAGGGTACGCGTTCGATGAGCGGTCTTACGTGATCCTTCACCACGCCAAAGGGGCGGACCTACCCGAGCCACCGTACCGCGCCCAAACATTGGACGAGGTTCGGGAGTACGGCCTCGGGGTCTTTCGAGTGATCGCACGGTTGCTCGAGCACCCTGACGCGGACATCCGCGGCGCGGCCGCCCAGGCTCTTCTGGACAGTCTCGAGCCCTTCGTGCGGTACTCGCTCGAACCTGATGGCTTTCACGACCTGGGGAGGGAGGCCCTGGAGGTGGTGGCGAAAGTCGGTCGCTCCACCCCGACCGCGCGATCGCGCTCTCGTCTGGTGAGCGTGCTCGAGATGCTCGCCGCAAAGCTCGCGGAGAATATGTCACCGTCCGCAGGTGTCACCGAGGTTGTCGGAGCAACGAACAACCTGCTGAGAGACCTGACCGCGGGCAGTTTTCGCGACCGGCTCTGGCGATGGACCGGGCCGCGGAGCTGGAAGCTGGACATCCAGCTCCTGGACGACCCGGCCGCCATCGAGCGCGAGATCACGACGATCGCGAGAAGCCTCATCGAGTGTCCTGCTCTCTTCGAGCAGCATCTCGACTGGCTCCTGGGCGAGGACGCCGAGGAGCGCGCCCAGGTCTTCCAGACGCTCGGGAAGGAGGACAGAGGCACGAGGCTTCTCGAGACCCTTCTGAGCCGGTCCGACAGCCAGCGGTGGCCCTCGGTCTTTGGCTCATACGTCAGCGGCTGGTTCATGGCGGACCCGGAGCGCGTGAACAGGACCCTGGACGAGCTGAGCGAGTCCAGGCCGGATCTGTCCCGTGGGCTGCTAGCGGCCACATCGTCGATCCCTCCATCCGCAATCGGCGTCGACCGGATCGTCCGGCTGCTGAGGCGAGGAACGATTCCCGGTATGGAAGTCGTTCCCGAAGTGTTGCCCGCCTTCCACTGGGACAGCCTGGGCGACGAAGATGCCCTGAGGCTCATCGACGCGCTCGACGACCACGCGCCCGAGGTCCGGGCAGCGCTGCTCTGGCCGCTCCTCCTCCGCCTCAACCGAGGTGGTCTTACGCCCGAGCTTCGCGAGCGCGCCTGGGCGTACCTGGGCGCCACGGTAGTGGAGTCGAGTGCTCGCCAGGGCCACGTCTGGGAGTTCCTCGCGTCGAAGCTCGGCGAGTCCGAGCCCGAACGGGTGTTGGATCTTGTCGAGGACCTTGCCCGCGCCGACGCGGCAGCTGGCGAAGGCGCTTCAGCTCCTCGTGAGCTTCACATGGTCTGGAAGACGCTGACCGCCCGGCATCGGCCGGCGCTCGTGGGCAGGCTCCTGCGCCTCGCCCTGAGAGCGAACGCACCCTTCTGGGTGCAGCGGCAGCTGGAGCGGACGCTCGAACCCGCAGGGGATCGCGGCCTTCTCGTCTCCTTCGCCACCGAGGGCGGCGTCGCGGCCGCCCGTCTCGTGGCGGATCTCCTCGATGCGGAGGCCGCGGGGTTCTGGGAAATCGCCCGCGACCTGCTGATCGCGTGGGGAGACGATCAGGTCGTATCGAGCCGTCTGGTCGGCCGACTCGGCTCCGGCTCCTGGCAGGGTAGCGCCGTGCCAATGGTCACGCGGCGGCTGGAGGCGGCGCGCCGGCTCCTCGATCATCCTCACCCCCGGGTGGCGGCGTGGGCACAGCAGGCCGTCGATTTTCTCGAAGACTGGCGGCGCAGCGCGGAGCGCGAAGACCACGAGGAGTGGGTCTGGGACTACGACGTCTCCCGCCGTGATTTCGAAGCCATGATCAGGGGCAAGGCATCTCCGGAACGACTCTGGGCGGTCGGGCGGCTCTTGAAGGACGCGCCCCCCGAGCGGGTCCGTGAGCTGTTGAGCCCGGACGATATCCTCGAGGCTCTGCCGAAGCTGACCGACCTCGACGAAGGCACTCGACGCAAGTGGAGTGCGTATGCCCGATACCTGAGTGAGCGCACCGAGGATTCCTAGCCCTACGCATGAGCGGTTCCTGGCCGCCTTCTTCCGGGGCGAGGGGCCCGGCTTCTATCTCTCGGGGGGAACGGCACTCTCGGCCTTCTACCTTCAGCATCGCTACTCCGATGACCTCGACTTCTTCACGCGGGACGCCCCCGCGCTGCGCCTCGCCGACCAGCGGATCGAGCGCGCCGCCGGGGAGGCCGGACTCGAGATCGAGCGGGTCTCACGGCGTGGCGAACACGTACAATATTTCCTCAGCGGAGACACCGAGCCCGCGCACCCTCTGGTGAAATGCGAGCTGGTATCCGACCCGCCGCCGTACTTCGTCGACCCGCGCTCGTTCGACGGCGTCTGGGTCGACGACCTGCTCGCGATCGCCGTCAACAAGGTCGGGATCATCACCCGCTATGACCCCAAGGACTACTTCGACCGCTATCTGATCGCCCAATCCGGACGGTACAGATTCGAGGATCTGATCGCGCTCGCCAAGCAGAAGACCCTGGGCCTCGACGATCTGACGCTCGCGGCGCATTTCAAAGCGATCGAGGACATGCCGAATCTGGTGGAGTTCCAGAAGGGGTACATGATCACGCCGGTCGACGTCCGAGACGTGATCCGTTTCTTCCAGGATTGGGCCGCCCGCCTCTTCGAGGTCGTCGGCCCACCCTGATTCAGCTGGCGCTCCCCGAGACGCGACCTGGGGATCTTGCCGGCCGGCTCGGCGGTGGCGCCCGCGTTACGCCCGCGGCCCGATGATCATGTACGTCGCCCGCCCGACGGCGACGAGGCGGCCCGCGGCGTCGGTGACCGTCGCCTCGCCGAACGCGATCGTCCGCCCCTTCCTGAGAATGCGCCCCTCGGCGAACAGGTCCCCGTCGCCCGCGGCGGCGAGGAAGCTCACGTTGAGGTCGAGCGTGGTCTGGCCCGTGCCGCCCTCGGACTCCGCGTGCAGCGTCGAGAGGGCGCCTCCGACCGCCATGTCGATCAGGGCACTCGGGACCCCTCCGTGGACGGGGGCCCCCACGGCGTTACGGAGCGCGTCGCGGATCGGCACCCGCAGGCGGACCCAGCCCTCCCGCGCGTCCTCGACCTCGACGCCGAGGTGGCGCCAGAACAGATTCGCGCGAGCCCGCGCCCGGGCCGTCGCCAGCGGAGCATTCCCCGTCTCCATCCCACCCCTCCTCGAGCGCGACGCACGATGCTGGCCGCCCGTGGTAGCGCGTACCTGTTGACCCGCCGGCGTCCCGGGTCGTGTCTCAGTTTGACCTCAGGGGTCGGCCGGGCCGGTCAAACTCGGACACGACCGCGCGCCGGAAGCCGGCCACAGAGGGGCGCCCGTCGCGGCGGAGCCCGCGCATCGGGGGCCCGCCCCGCCGCCGGAACACGATACTATTCGGACCGAGGGGGAAGAGATAGCGCGATGCCTCCGCGAAAGCCGCCCAAGGCCACGCTGGTCCTGCTCGTCCGCCACGCGCGGACGCCGACGACGGGTGTCGTGCTGCCAGGACGAGCGCCGGACCTGCACCTCGCCGACGAGGGCCGGAAGCAAGCCGACCTGCTCGCCGGGCGCATCGGCCGGCTCGCGCGCGTGGCGGCCGTCTACGCGTCGCCGCTCGAGCGCGCGCGAGAGACGGCGGCGCCCATCGCCCGGGCGCGTCGGCTCGCGCTCCGCGTCGAGCGCGGCCTGAACGAGGTCGACATCGGCCAGTGGACCGGCCTCGGGCTCAAGCAGGCCGCTGGGAAGCCCGAGTGGGAGCGAGTACGGAATTACCCGAGCGGGTTCCGCTTCCCCGGGGGCGAGTCGTTCACGGAGATGCAGGCGCGGATCACCGCGACGATCGGCCTGCTGGTCGAGCGCCATCCAGGGGAGACGATCGTGGCCGTATCCCACGGCGATCCGATCAAGGCGGCGGTCGCCCACGCGCTCGGTGTCCATCTCGACCTCTTCAACCGCATCGCGATCGCGCCGGGCTCGATCACGGCGATCGCCTACGGGCACAACGGGCCGGTCGTGCTCACCGTCAACTCCGTGGACGGCGACCTCGCCGGGCTCGGGGCGCGATGAGCGCGTCATTCGACTTCGAGGCGCCCGACCACTTCACCGCCGGCTCGATCGGGCCTCCGGGGCAACGCGTCTTCTACCTGCAGGGCCGCGAGTCCGGCAGTCTCGTGACGCTCCGGATCGAGAAGGAGCAGGTGCGCGGTCTGGCCGAGTACCTCGCGGACCTGCTCGCGAAGCTGCCGCCGGGCGCCGACGAGGTCCCCGGCGATCCCGGTCTGCTCGAGCCGGTCGACGCTGCCTGGGTCGTCGGGTCCCTCGCGGTCGGCTACGACAAGGGGCAGGACCGCATCCTGGTGGCGGCCAGCGAGCTGGTGGAGGAGGACTCCGGAGAGGAGCCGGCCGCCGCGCGATTTCGGCTGGCCCGCGCGCAGGTGGCGGCGTTCGTCGACCGCGTGCGGGCCCTGGTGAAGGCCGGGCGGCCCATCTGCACGATGTGCGGGCAGCCGAAGGACCCCGCCGGCCACGCGTGCCCACGCAGCAACGGTCACCTCGCCGCGCGCGCATGAGAGCCCCCACGACCGCCAGCGCGCTCGACCTGCTGGCCCGCGGCGAGATCGCCATGAAGGGACGGATGCCGTGGGCCTCGAACGCGACCTTCCTCGTCGAGCTGGCCCTCGACGGCGCGACCACGCTCGCCGTGTACAAGCCAGGGCGCGGTGAGCGGCCGCTCTGGGACTTCCCGCCCCCGTTGTTCAGGCGCGAGATCGCCGCGTACCACCTTTCGGAAGCCCTCGGCTGGGGGCTCGTGCCGCCGACCCTGCCGCGTGAGGGGCCGCTCGGCGACGGATCGCTCCAGCTCTTCGTGCCGGCCGACTTCGAGCAGCACTACTTCACGCTCCTGGAGCGGCCGGAGCACGGCGCGCGGCTCAGGCGGATCTGCGCCTTCGACCTGATCGCCAACAACGCCGACCGGAAGAGCGGGCACTGCCTTCTCGGCGCCGACGGCACCGTCTACTCGGTCGACAACGGCCTGACCTTCCATGCCGAGCTGAAGCTGCGCACCGTGATCTGGGAGTTCGGCGGCGAGCCGATTCCCGCGGAGATGCTCGACGACGTCCGGCGCTTCGTGCGGGCGGGCCTGCCGGAACCGCTGGCCGACCTGCTCGACCCGGCCGAGCAGGACGCCCTGCTCGCCCGCGCCGAGGCCGTCGTCGCCGCGGAACGGTTCCCCCGCGCTGCCGGCGGCGCCCGCTACCCCTGGCCCCTCGTCTAGTCCGATCATTCATGAACGGCGGCAACCGGGACCGGACGGGTGGCGCGGCGG
>CAZWXA010000116.1:0-5310 GCA_964637755.1 uncultured bacterium
TCCCCCAGCCCGGCCAGTCGTCCTCGCCGGGGCCGTCCTCGATCGAGCAGATCGGGTAGCGCGCGATGAGCGACTCGTACAGCTCGACCATCTGCTCTGCGGTCCGCTCGCTCCCCTCGACGCGCAACCGGTAGCGGCCGCCGTCCGTCGCGAACTCGCTGGCCGCCACGTCCAGTGCGAGCCAGACCTCCTCGCCCGGACGGTACCCGGCACGCTCGATCGCCTGCAGGAACAGATCGAGCGCGGCGGTGTTCGAGCCGAGCGCCGGGGCGAAGCCGCCCTCGTCGCCGAGGCCGGTCGAGAACCCCTTCTCCCGGAGCAGGGCCCTGAGCGCGTGGAAGATCTCGGCGCCCATGCGGAGGGCGGACGAGAAGTTCTCGGCGCCCGCGGGCACCAGCATGAACTCCTGGATGTCCAGGCCGTTGTCGGCGTGCGCGCCGCCGTTCAGGACGTTCATGAGGGGCACGGGCAGGAGCCGCGCGCCGATGCCGCCGAGATAGGTGTAGAGCGGCAGGCCCACCTCGTCGCTGGCGGCCCGCGCCACGGCCAGCGACACGCCGAGGATCGTGTTGGCGCCGAGCGCCGACTTGTTCGGCGTCGCGTCGAGGTCGATCATGGCCTGGTCGATGGCGGCCTGCTCGGTCGCGTCCATGCCCTCTATCTCGGGCCCGATGGTCTCCTCGACGGTCTGCACCGAGCGCTGGACACCGCGGCCGCCGTAGCGCTTCGTCTCGCCGTCCCGCAGCTCGACCGCCTCACGCTTGCCGGTCGAGGCACCCGAGGGCACGGCGGCGCGGCCCCACGCGCCCGACTCGAGCGACACCTCGACCTCCAGGGTGGGATGGCCCCGCGAGTCCAGGATCTCGCGGGCGAGCACTCCGGTGATCGCGGACACGGTCACGACCTCCGTTCGAGCACGAAGTCGGCGAGCGCGCGAATCGGTTCGGCGGCCCGCCCGAGCGGGGCCAGCGCGGCCTTCGCCTCCTCGATCAGCGTCCTGGCCTTGAGGCGCGAGGCCTCGAGGCCGTGGTGGTCGGGATAGGTGGCCTTCTGCTTGCGCTGGTCGCTCCCCGCCGTCTTGCCCAGCTCGGCCAGGCTGCCTTCGACATCGAGAATATCATCGACGATCTGGAAGCCGAGCCCGAGCCGCCCCCCCGCGGTCCTCACCGCGGCCAGCACGGCGGGCGGCGCGCCCGCCAGGCGCGCGCCGCTCGCGAGCGACGCGCGGATCAGGGCGGCCGTCTTGCGCATGTGGATCACCTCGAGCGTGTCGGCGGGGATCCTCCGCCCCTCCGCCTCGATGTCCATGACCTGCCCGCCGACCATCCCGAAAGTTCCCGCGGCATCGGCGACCTCGGCCACGACGTCCCCGAGCGCTCCGGGGTCCGCGGCCGTCTCGCGGTTGTCCGCGATCAGGCGGAAGGCGAGCGTCAGCAGCCCATCGCCGGCCAGGATCGCCACCGCCTCCCCGAAGATCCGATGGTTCGTCGGGTGCCCCCGGCGGAAGTCGTCGTCGTCCATCGCGGGCAGGTCGTCGTGGATCAGCGAATACGTATGGATGCATTCGAGCGCGCACGCCGCCGGCATCACCTGCGCCATGGAGCCGCCGACCGCCTCGGCGCCGGCGATGACGAGGAGGGGGCGCAGGCGCTTGCCGCCCGCGAACACGCTGTAGCGCATCGCCTTGTGCGCCGTCTCGGGTGGCACGTCCTCGCCCGGAAGTGCCTGGTCGAGCGCGCGCTCGACCGCCGCCCGGCGCTCGGCCAGGTACGAGGCCAGATCGAAGCCGCTCACCGTTCCTCGTCCGGATCGATCGCGAACGGCTGCGTCTTCAGCAGACCCGCCTCGTCGCGGACGAGGAGTTCCACCCGGCGCTCCGCCTCGTCGAGATACCGGGCACCGTGACGCGCGAGCGCGATGCCTTCCTCGAAGGCCTTCAGCGATTCCTCCAGCGGCAGGCTGCCGGACTCGAGCGCGCCGACGATCTGCTCGAGTCGGGCCAGGCACTCCTCAAACTTGAGGTCGGTCATCGGGCTCCCTCGTCTCCACCACCCGGCACTCGATCGTCCCCGCGTGGAGCAGCACGCGCACGGGCTCGCCGGGCGCCACCTGGCGCGCGTTCCGCACGATCACCCCCGACACGGTCCGGGTGACACAGTAGCCCCGCGCCAGCACGGCCAGCGGCGACAGCCCGTCGAGCTTGCCGGCGGCGACCTCGAGCCGGCGACGCCTCCGGTCGAGCGTCCGGTGGACGCTCGACGCGAGCCGAGCCTCGAGCAGGCCGAGCCCCGCCCCCCGCGCCGAGATCCTGGCCGTGGGGCTCGAGGCGTGCAGCCGCTGGGTCGCGAGGACGAGCCGGTGAACCGCGTGGCGGTGGCTCGACCCGAAAGCGCTCCGCAGGCGGAGCCCGATCTCGTCGAGGCGCCGGTGCGCGTCGCGCAGGGGCCGGGAGGGGTCGGTCAGCACACGGCGCTCGGCGACCAGGCGCAGCCGCTCGCGGTGCTGCGCGAGCCGGCGGGCGAGCGCGCGCTCGAGGCGGTGGCGGAGGTCGCGGAGCGACTCGACCACCGTCTCCTTCTCCCGGACCACCAGCTCCGCGGCTGCGGACGGCGTGGGGGCCCGAAGATCCGCCACGAAGTCGGCGATCGTGAAGTCGACCTCGTGACCGACGGCGGAGATCAGGGGAGCCTGGGACGCGACGATCGCCCGCGCCACGACCTCCTCGTTGAAGGCCCAGAGATCCTCGAGCGAGCCGCCACCACGGCCGACGATGATCACGTCGACGTCGCCGAGCCGGTTGAGGTCGGCGATCCCCTCGGCGATCTCCCGCGCCGCGCCCTCGCCCTGGACCCGGGCCGGCCGCACCACGATGTGGAGGTCGCGGAAGCGCCGGCCGATGACGCGCAGCATGTCGCGGACGGCCGCCCCCGTCGGCGAGGTGACGATCCCGATCTTCCTCGGAAACCGCGGCAGAGGACGCTTGCGCCCCGGCTCGAACAGGCCCTCGGCCTGGAGGCGGGCCTTGAGCTGCTCGAACGCCACCTGCAGGGCGCCGAGCCCCTTCGGCTCCATCAGCTCGACGACCATCTGGTACTCGCCACGCGGCGCGTAGACGTCGAGGCTGCCGAACGCGACCACGTGCAGGCCGTCCTCGGGCTCGAACCGGATTCGCCGCAGGCGGTTGCGGAAGAGCACCGCGCGGATCTGCGCGGCGTCGTCCTTCAGGGTGAAGTAGGCGTGGCCGGAGCCCGGGACCCGCAGGTTGCTGATCTCGCCCTCCACCCAGAACGGCGCCACCTGCTGCTCCAGCACGTCCCTGACGCGCGCCGTCAACTCGGACACCGTGTAGATCCGCCGCTCACTCACGCCGCGCTCCGCTCACAGCCCGGTCTCGATGTACCACCCTGTCCTCACCGGCGAGGCGGGCCGATGGGTCCTGGCGCCGAGCGCGCCGCCGGACAACCGCGCGCGGGCTGCCCGCTCGACGCCGCCGTCGCGGTCACGCCACGCCGAGCTGGCGGCGGGCGGCGGCCAGCGTGTTCTTCATGAGCATCGCGATGGTCACGGGGCCGACGCCGCCGGGGACGGGCGTGATGGCCGCCGCGCGCGTGCTGGCGGAGTCGAAGTCGACGTCGCCCGCGAGCGTGCCGGTCTCGAGGCGGTTGACCCCGACGTCGACGACCCACGCCCCCTCCTTGACCATGTCGCCCCTGATCATGCGCGGCCGTCCCGCCGCGACGCAGAGCACGTCCGCCCGGCGGGTGTGGGCGGCCAGATCACGGGTGCGCGTGTGGCACACGGTCACCGTGGCGTGGCGGGCGAGGAGGAGCTGGGCGAGCGGCTTGCCGACGATGCGCGAGCGGCCGACCACCACGGCCTCGGCGCCCGCGAGATCGGCCCCGTAGTGATCGAGGATCTCGACGCAGCCAGCGGGCGTGCAGGGGACGACCGTGGGCGAGCCGGCCAGGAGCCGCCCGAGGTTCAGCGGGTGAAAGCCGTCCACGTCCTTGTCGGGCGCGATGGTCGCGATCGCCGCGTCCTCGTCGAGCCCCGGCGAGAGGGGGAGCTGCAGCAGGATGCCGTGGACTCCCGGATCCGCGCTGAGCGACGCGAGCAGGGCGGCGAGGACGCGCGCGGAGAGCCCGCCGGGATAGACGTGATCGCGCGAGGCGATCCCGACGCTCTCGGCCGCCTTCTTCTTGTTCGCGATGTAGATCTTCGAGGGAGCGAAGTCGCCGACGAGCACCACGGCGAGCATCGGCGTGACTCCGGTCCGGGCCCGGACGTCACGGACCCCGCTCGAGACCTCACCGAGGATCTTCTGGGCGACCGCCTTGCCGTCGAGGAGCTTCAAGCGGGGACGCGGAGACGCTTTATGCCGGACGCCCGGCCCGAGTCCGGGTCCACCGTGATGACGACGCCGTGCAGCGCGGCCGGGCCCTTGGCGGCCTCGAAGCGCACGGGCATCTGCGAGAGGAACCGCTGCAGGATGAGGGCGCGCTCGACACCGATCACGCTGTCGACCGGACCCGTCATGCCGAGGTCCGTGATGTACGCGGTGCCGCCCGGCAGGACGCGCTCGTCGGCGGTCTGGACGTGCCGGTGGGTTCCCACCACGGCGCTCACGCGGCCGTCGAGGTACCAGCCCATCGCCTGCTTCTCCGACGTCGCCTCGCAGTGCATGTCGACCAGGATCACGGACGCGTCCTTCCGGAGCTGGGGCACGATCTCGTCGGCCTTCTGGAAGGGACAGTCGTTCGGCTGCATGAAGACACGCCCCATCAGGTTGAGGACGCCGACCCGGTAGGGGCCGCTCTTCACCGTGACGAACCCGGAGCCGGGCGTCCCCGGCGGGAAGTTGGCGGGGCGCAGCAGCAGGTTCTCCTTCTTGTCCCAGATGTGGTTGCCCGAGGTCATCACGTCGACGCCCTCATCGAGGAACTCGCGGCAGAACGGGGGGGTCACGCCGAAGCCGCCCGCGGCGTTCTCCACGTTGACGACGGCCACGTCGATCTCGTACTGGCGCCGGAGCCCGGGGAGGAGCGTTCGGATCGCCCGCCGCCCGGGCTCGCCGTAGACGTCGCCGACCATCAGGATGTTCATCGTCCTAGCGCGCGACCTCCACCGCCCGGGTCTCGCGGATCACCACCACCTTGATGTGCCCCGGGTACTGCATCTCCGCCTCGATCCGCTTGCTGATGTCCTTGGCCAGCTGATGGGCGTCCAGGTCCGACACGATGTCGGCCTTCGTCATGATGCGCAACTCGCGGCCGGCCTGGATGGCGTAGCACATCTCCACGCCTCGGTAGG
>CAZWXA010000116.1:5320-10019 GCA_964637755.1 uncultured bacterium
CGACTCGAGCACGTCGCGGCGCGCCCCCGGCCGCGCGGCGGAGATCGCGTCCCCCGCCTCCGTCAGCACGGCCTCGATGGTCATCGGCTCGACGTTCTCGTGCCCGGCCAGGGCCGCGTTGATGACCTGCGGCGACTCGTTGTACTTCGTGAGCACCTGGAGGGACAGCTCCGGGTGGCTCCCGTCATGCTCGTGGGTGAGCGCCTTGCCGATGTCGTGGAGCAACCCCATGCGCCGGGCGAGCTTCGCGTCGGCCCCGATCTCGGCGGCCATCATCCCGGCGAGCCACGCCACCTCCTTCGAGTGCTGCAGGCAGTTCTGGCCGTACGAGGTGCGGAACTTCAGCCGTCCCACCAGCCGGACCAGCTCCGGGTGCAGCCCTTGCACGCCGACCTCGAAGCAGGCTCGCTCGCCCTCCTCCTTCAGGTGCTGCTCCATGTCCCGCTTGACCTTCTCGACGACCTCCTCGATCCGGGCGGGATGGATGCGGCCGTCGGCGATGAGCGTCTTGAGCGCGAGCCGCGCGATCTCCCGCCGGTAGGGATCGTAGGCCGAGATGATCACGGCCTCGGGCGTGTCGTCGACGATCAGGTCGACCCCGGTGTGCTGCTCGAGGGCGCGGATGTTACGCCCCTCGCGGCCGATGATGCGGCCCTTCATGTCGTCGCTCGGCAGGTCCACGATCGACACCACGGTCTCGACCGTGTAATCCGGAGCGAGCCGCTGGATGGTGGTGGCCAGCACCTCCTTGGCCTTGACGTGGGAGGTCTCCCGCGCTTCCTCGTCGAGCCGCATCGCCAGGAGCTGGGCCTCGCGCCGCGCCTCCGCCTCCATGGCGACCAGGAGCTGCCGCTTGGCCTCCTCGGACGTGAGCCCCGCGATCGCCTCGAGCTTGCGGCGGTGCTCCTCGAGCGCCGAGGCGACGCGGGTTTCCTTCTCCACGATCTCGCGCTCGCGTGCCAGGAGGCTCCGCTCCCTGGCCTCGTAGTCCGCGATGCGCCGCTCGATCTGGTCGAGCTTTCGGGCCAGCTGCTCGTCCTTCTGGCTGATCCGCTGCTCGACCTGCTGGATGTCCCGCTGCCGCCGGCGGGTCTCCTCGTCCAGCTCGGCCCGGGTCCGGAGGGCGATCTCCCGGGCCTCCAGCTCGGCGGCCTTGCGACGGGCGTCGGCGTCGCGCTGGCCCTCCTCGAGGAGGCGGCGCACCCGCTCCTCGGTGCCGCCGATCCGGCGGTCGGTCAGTGATTTATGGACGACAACCCCGATCCCGAGGCCGACGAGCAGGTCAACGACCAGCCACACCCAGATCAAATCCATGTGCGTCTCCGGAGGAGGCACGGGGTTGACAGCAAATACTCACGAGACTTGAAGATTATAGCAGGTGGGCGCGAGCGGGGAGACAGACTAAATCCCCGCCTCTGCCGTGTGCCGACGGTGTTTCGAACCTGGCAGCACCAGGTGGGCACCGAATGAGGAGAGCTTCAGGCTTCCCCTTCCTGGAGGGGCTTGCGCACCGCCCTCTGTACGGCTCCCGTTGCGTTGACGAGGTTGAAACTTCCCCCCGGCAGCACTAACAGCGCAGGGACACTTCTCTGTCTACCTGGCGCCGGCTACGCCCGTCAAGAAGAATCTGCGACGGGGGGAGCCGCCCGGTCCAGCAGCTCCAGCAGGCTGTCGACGCGGGCGTTGACGTCGCCGGCAGCTCGCGCCAGCTCGGCGCGCGCGCGGAACAGCTCGTCGACGATGTACAGGGTCGCGAGGCCGAGTCGCTTCAGCGGGTCGGGGATCGTCGGGCCGCCGACCTCCCGGAGCTTCCCCTCGATGTAGGCGACCAGCTCCCGGACGTACTCGGGCGAGGTCTCGCTGCGGAGCGCGTACTTCAGTCCGAGCAGCTCGAACTCGACGCGGTGCGGCGGCTCGGTCACGGCTTCTCGTCGAGCCTGGCGAGATCCTTCAGGATGCCGTCCACCTGGGCGAGCACCTGCCTGCGCTCCAGCACGAGGCGGCCGTTCTCCTCCCGGAGTCGCGCGATCGTCTCGGTGGCGCGGCGGACGGCCTCTTCGAGCTGCGCCAGGCGTTCGAGCAGTGGTTCAGTCGTCACGTGCCCCTGACCTCCACCCCGAGACGGCGTCGGACCGCCTCGATCACGTCGTTGTGCATGTCGTTGACCTCGGCATCCGTCAGCGTGCGATCGTCGGCCCGGAAGACCAAGCGCCACGCCAGGCTGCGGACGCCGGCGCCGAGCCCCACGCCCGTGTAGAGATCGAAGAGCGTCACGCTCCCGAGCAGCGGCCCCCCCGACGCCCGGATCACCTCCTCGACCTGTGCCGCCAGAACGCCGGGGGGCAGGACGAACGCGACGTCACGCTGCACGGTGGGATGCTTCGGCAAGGGAACGAAGCGGCGGGGTTCCGCGCCGATCTGCGCCACCACGTCGAGCAGGATCGTCGCGGCGAAGACCGGAGACGGGATGTCGAACGCCTCGCGCACGGGGAGCGCGACCTCGCCGAAGCCGGCCACGGTCCTGCCCCGCGCCGACAGCCAGGCCCACCGCCCCCGCTCGAAGTACGGGTGATCGGTCCCGCCGGGGTCGAGCGTCGGCTCCCGCACGCCGAGCCCGGCGAGGACGTGCTCCGCCAGCCCCTTCGCGTCGAAGACGTCCACCGCGTCCCGACCGGCGTACCAGGCCGGGCCCGCCCGGGCCCCCGTCAGGGCGAGCGCGAGGCGTGGGGCCTCGGACGGCAGACCGCGGACGCGCGTGTAGTGCTTGCCGATCTCGAAGATGCGCACGTTCGGCTGCTGGCGCCGCACGTTGGTCGAGGTGGCCCGGAGTAGCCCGCCCAGCAGGTCCGACTTGAGCACCGACGCTTCCTGGCTCAGCGGGTTCAGGAGCCGCAGCAGGTCCTCGCCGTCCCGGCCGTCGCGGAGCGCGGCCCCGGTCGCGGGATCCTCGAAGCTATAGGTGATGATCTCGCTGAGGCCGGCGGCGAGCAGCGCGCGGCGCGCGACCTCCGCCTGCTGCGTCGAGGCCGGGCGGCGGGCCGGGCTCAGCACCCCGCCCGGCAACGTCGAGGGGATCCGATCGTAGCCCCAGACCCGGGTGACCTCCTCGACGAGGTCGGCCTCGATCGTGATGTCCCGGCGGAACGACGGCACGTCGACCTCGAGGTCCTCTCCGTCGCGCCGGACGGGCAGGCCGAGCCCCGAGAGGATCCGCACGACCTCGTCGGGAGGCGGGCTCGCGCCCACGACACGGCGCAGGCGGGCCATGCGAAGGCGGACGCGCGGCCGGACACGGGGCACGGGATAGGCGTCCACGACGCCCCGGGCGATCGTCCCGCCCGCCACCTCCGCGATGAGCTGGGCGGCCCGGTCAAGCGCGTCCCGCAGGCCCTCGATGTCGGCCCCCCGCTCGAAGCGATACGCCGCATCCGTCCTGAGACCGAGCTCGCGCGAGGTGCGCCGGATCGACTCCGGCCGGAAGTAGGCGCTCTCGAGCAGCACCCGCGTCGTCGCGGAGGTGACCTCCGTGCTGGCACCACCCATGACCCCCGCGACGGCGATCGCGCGCTTCGCATCCGCGATCACGAGCATCGCCTCGTCCAGCGCGCGGTCCTGCCCGTCGAGCGTCGTCACGTGCTCGCCCTTTCCCGCGCGCCGCACCACGATCGTCTGCTCCTCCACCGTGCTCGAGTCGAACGCGTGCAACGGATGCCCGAGTTCCCACAGCACGTAGTTCGTCACGTCGACGACGTTGCTGATCGGCCGGAGACCGACCGCGCGCAGCCGGCCGGCGAGCCAGCGGGGCGAGGGAGCCACGCGGATGCCCGAGACCACGCGCGCGGCGTACCGCGGGCACAGCTCGGTGTCCTCGATCCGCACCCGGACCAGCTCCTGCGCGTCCTCGGCGCCCTCGGTGACCGCGATGGGCGGGAACTGGAACTTGGCGCCGGTGAGGGCGGCGACCTCCCGCGCGATGCCGACGACCGAGAGGCAGTCGGCGCGGTTCGGCGTGATCTCGATCTCGAGGATCCAGTCGTCGAGCCCGAGGTGGGCGAGGACGTCCGCGCCCAGGGGCGCGTCCGCGTCCAGGAGCAGGAGGCCCCCCTCGTGTTCCTCGCCGATCCCGAGTTCCTTCTCCGAGCACAGCATGCCCTGCGACTCCACGCCCCGGATGCGGGCGGCGCCGATCTTCGCGTTGCCGGGCAGCGTGGCGCCCGGCGGCGCGAAGGCTGCGCGCACGCCGGGCACGCAGTTCGGCGCTCCGCACACGACCGAGAACCGCGCGCGTCCGGTGCTGACGCGCGCCAGGACGAGGCGGTGGCCGCGGTGCTCGCCCAGCTCCCGCTCGATGGCCTCGACCTCCCCCACGACGACGTTCTCGACGTCCGGCGCGAGCCGGGCGACGCTCCCCACCTCCACACCACCGTGGATCAACCGCTCCGCCGCCTCCTGGGCCGACAGCTCCGTCTGCACGAACTCCGTGACCCAGCGCCACGCGACCTTCACCCGGAGCCCCCGGGGAGCTGACGACGTGTTAACCGACGCCCCGTGGAGGCAACCCGGAAATCCTCTCGACCCCGGCGCCGCGCCAGATCCGGACCCGTTCCGCGACCCCCTGCAACTCCCCCGCCCGCGTCGGCTCCAGCGCGTACCCCGTGCGCCCGATCCGACGCGCGGCTGGCGGGGACCGCGGGTCCTG